>JAFAVL010000285.1 GCA_019242465.1 Chroococcidiopsidaceae cyanobacterium CP_BM_RX_35
TGGGTTAGCCAGTAGCGGTGCTGGATCTTGCTCCCAGATTCGGATCACTCTGTAGCGATGCCTGGTATTCTCTGCAACAAATTCTTCAGTGAAGACCACTTCCGCATTTGTGGGTTTGAGGAAGATCACCACCTGTTCGATGGGACAGCGGTACTTGCGGTGCAGTCCCACCCAATAGTCCAGCATCCGCAGAGGGATAGGTGGATCAGATTGAGGCTCTGTCTGGAACTCAATCTGCAAAATTCGACCGAGTTGCGGCAGGAAATAAACAGCATCAGAACGAATCGACTCCCGATGCAGTACCTTTGGCTCTAGTTCAATGTCCTCTACGTTAGAGTAGCCGAGCCATTGGACGAGAGGCAAGGGATATTCAGCGGCGATGCGCTTCAATACATTGTCGTAGGGCAAGGGTTTTGGGTTTCCTATGTCTAATAGTATTGTGTCTGATTTGAGGATGGCTCTTACCAGGAGCGGCAATGGCAATCATCGGGCTGAACCTTAGCAGAAACACAGAGAGTTGCTGTCTCATCTTGATTGAGTGCTGCCATAAAGAACCATCTGGTGTGAAATTTCTTGTACCATTGCCGATGGTTGCAAGTCGTTAGCCAGTGATGGTGAGAGACTTCTAACATTGGTGGGAGTAGCCTTCCCGACTGCCACAAATTCTTTTTTGAGCCACCGCAGTTCTTCCTCTGTCGCCAATCCCAACTTGTACAATCCGCCCACTAGTTGCAATGCCGATTGACCTTGGGCAGAGAGTTGAGCAATCACCTCTCTGTCATTCCTGGCAGCCGCTTTGATACACAACTCCCACTCCTGTGCAGCTTGTGTTTCAGCATCACCCTTGACCATCTCTACCAGTTCCTTCGCGGTGGGGAAGAATCGGCTCTCCAGCAGAGTCATCTTGATCGCTTGCTGAAACTGTTCGGTATTAAGTTGAGAATCAAGATAATCCTTCCAAATCCGAATCACTTCTGGCTGCAATTGGCGGTTGTAGTGATTGGACAGCAAGCTCAGACATTCCAGAAACATACCAGATTCGATCATGAGAACATACCTCCCGTTGGTTGGGCTAAAGCTTGTGCGTACAAGGAATAGAGCTGTTGTCGTTTAGCAGTGGTACTTACCTGAGAGAAGGCTTGTTCGACTTGAGGATTAGTAATGGCTTGAGCGCAAGTCCAGTAGTTTTGCAATTCTTGCCAAGCAGCAACGGAATCAGCATTCAAGAGCTTTAACTGCCGCTCCAACTGCCGCAGCCTGTCAGAGATCTTCTTGAGATTCGGAGTGCTAGAGCCTTCTAAGGAGTACCATTTGGGGTTACAGCGCCATACTGCCTGCACCATTTCCGGTTTGAAGGTGGTAGCAGTTGCCATCCAGGGACGCGCTCGCCAGTCATAAACCGCTGTCTCAATCACCTGTAAAATTTCTGGGTCAACAGTGGCGGCAGAAAACTTGTCCTGATCAGAATCTTGTGGCTGACTAGTTCTAGCATGAGCGCATAAGTCTTGCACTGGCACATAATTCTCTAAACCTGTGTGTTCTCATCATTGCCTGTCGCTCCAACAGAACGAGTGAATACGGTTGCTCGTTTTGCCAAACGTAAAAACTCAGCGTCTCGATATTACCAACAGCCCAATTCGTTCTACGACCCAACAAGCGATCTACCGCAGGATGCAGGACGATTCGCTCTAAGTTCAGTACTTTGTAAGCTGCGATGGTACGAATCCGATTGAGTGATTCATCCTTTAAAGTCAGCAATGAAGTCTGCCTCACCTGCCCCTCAAACATAGAAGAGACGAAAACAATGACTCGAACGACCACATTTCGCGTGGGCGATTGGTTGACCTCCAACCCGGAGACCCTGGCTTCTTGGGTGAATGATTTGAGCCAAGAGGTCGCAGAACAGAAAGCACCGCTGCATCCAGTCTTAGAGGAATTCAAAACGCTGATCGAGCATGACCCTGAAATCTATGTCTTGATTAGCGCCATGATTACTCAGGTTCCCCACAAGTACAGGCAAAACCCTGTCGGAGGACTTCAAATCGAAAACTACGATCAGATGTTGCTCCTGATTAATGCAGTCTTGACCAGGGCACCGGAGTTTAGCGAATCAGAACTTGTCATTCTTCCGCTCACCGCCATTCTCGACTGGTCAATGGGCACATCTGCTGGATTCGCGGCGTTTCTCAATCCTAAAATCAATGCCATGTTTGAGAAAATCCTCAACGTGTGGTGTGAGTTCCTTGATAGCGAAAAATCGCTGTATGTGCTGAACGAGAGCGACAAAGGCTGGATGTGTCAGGCGGCTCAGGTAAAAATTGGCATTGGTCAATACAAACACTCGCCAGAGAAGCCATTTTGGGGGTTCAAGTCCTGGAATGACTTCTTTACCAGAGAATTCAAGGAGGGTGAGCGTCCAGTTGCAGAACCAGACAACGACAAAGTAATTGTCAGCGCTTGCGAATCGAGACCCTATAGAATCAGTACGAATGTGCAGAAATACAGTAACTTCTGGCTCAAATCTCAGCCATATTCACTAGAGTTCATGCTGGCTGGTGACGAATGTGTGGAGCAGTTTGTTGGAGGAACGGTTTATCAGGCGTTTCTCAGTCCCTACAACTATCATCGTTGGCACAGCCCAGTGTCAGGCACAATCCAGAAAGCATGGGTGCAAAAAGGCACCTACTATTCCGAAGCGCCTGCCGAAGGACTCAATCCTGATGAACTCGATATTTCGCAGAGTTACATCGCACAAGTCGCGACTAGAGCTATCTTCTTGCTCGAAAGCGATGACCCCGTTATTGGCTTGATGTGCTTTGTCCCGGTTGGGATGGCGGAAGTGTCTTCTTGCCAGATTACGGTTAAACCAGGACAGCGGGTTAAAAAAGGCGATCCGTTAGGCTATTTCCAATTCGGCGGTTCGACCCATTGCCTCATTTTTCGACCGGGCGCAATCGCACAATTTACCCTCAATGCCATCCCAGAACCTGATAGTCAGGTGGTGCTGGTCAACTCAAAGATTGCGCTCGCCAACTAGCTAAACTGCCTTGGTCTGCTGTGCGCGACCAGACTGTGGAGAGCAGACGTATCAGCCCCACCAAAAACTCTGAAAGAAAAGCCGAGACTCAAGAAGACTAGCAACTAGATGCAGCATGTGGCTAGCACTCGTTCCGTTAAATTTTTCTCTTGCTAACCCTGATGGTTCTCCCACCAATCCATCAACGAAGGTACTGTTGATCGACTGCATATCTCTAAAACACCCGTCAGTCAATGCTTTCAGCGTTTTGAGGCTGAGAAATTCCGCAATGCCCTGCGGAAGCATCATTGTCACTCAAGAGCGCAATACTTTTCGGTTAAGGGGAAAAGGATAACCTAATGGGACATATTGTGATGCATATCTGGATTTGCACCTGGTTGTTCTTGAGGCGCAACTTTTTTAGCGTTAAGTTGTACCAAGCTCATACTCATTTGCCCTGCACCGATTAACCCCATTGATATGCTTCCTATACTCAATAGACCCATCGATACCAGTCCAATTGAAATGACACCCATTGGGACCAATCCGATTGAAATGAGTCCATGTGGGATCGCGCCGATTGAAATGAGCCCATGTGGTGAAACTCCGATGCAGAACCAACCATCATGGGGTGCAATGCCAAACGACAACAGCTTTAGACTCTTTTTTGCTTTCTTGCCTTCTGTCATATATATCAACTGCCAGAGAATTATAAGCAAATCGGGATAGGGAGAAACCTCGCAGTTCCCCCCTCCCACGCCACCTGGCATACGGGTCCGTACCAAGGCGGCTCAAGGAAGCGGAAATATTTATTATGAAGAATGTATTTTTATGCGGCTTTTTTTGCTTCCGGTAAGACGAGTTCTAGCCAACTTTCTTCCCATTCATTGCTGACCATCTTGGCTCTAATTTGTAAGATATTATGAGCCCCCTCGCGGGACCACTGCATTTTCTGTTTCCGCTTATGCCTGGTATTAATAATTGTATCTATGTGGGATTCAATCACCTGACTCGTAAAGACTTGATTGGCTTTCTCTCGCTCACTATAATTCACAAGATATTGACGATTATTCTTCAGATAATCATGCAATCCTTTTAACTTTAACCGTAGCTTTTCATCTGTAGTATTGTCTCGTAATAAGCAGAGTTTCTGTAAGGCTTTATCTGCTTCACTATCAACTGGTTGCGGGTTTTGTATGCAATGGATTGGAAATACTCTACGGTAAGGTAGCACTGATCGTTCAACAAGGTAAAACTTTCTGTTTTGCTGTTTTTCCTGGCTCGTTTTCTCAAAATTCTTGTTTCAAGGCATGATAAATCTTGGCCTCTAGCACCGAGACATCAGAGAGAATAGATGACGAGACCATTAGCTCTGGCAGAAATGCCGGAGATTAATCAGCGTGTAGGCCAAGCTTTTTAAGGCATAGTGCAACTCACTGAGGCGTTCGAAGCGGAGCAGTAAGCGACGGAACTTATCTTCCCAGGCGAACACTCGCTCAATCGTGAAAGGCTCTTTATGGATTCCAGGGATCTAGTTGAGAAGCCATTCTAACAGACAACTGGTTGCGGGTTTTAAATTCTAGGAGAAATTGTCTGTAACCCTTTGTCCGAGCGGGTCATAACCAACAACCGCTAAAATGACTCCAGTCGATTGGTTTGGATACGTGACCGTAGTGATAATGCCTCAAGCTTGCACCTGGAA
>JAFAVL010000433.1 GCA_019242465.1 Chroococcidiopsidaceae cyanobacterium CP_BM_RX_35
TAATTCATAATGCAACTAATAAGACTAAATGCTTCACAGAACTATTTGACAATTGCCAAGTCTTTAGCAGAGGAATTTGCCAAGACAGCCGTAGCACGCGATAAAGCAGGTGGAACACCAAAGCAGGAGCGGGATCTCATTCGTCAAAGCGGTCTACTCAACCTGATCATTCCCAGAGAATATGGTGGTGCAGGCGAGAGTTGGATAGTTGCGTTCAAAATCAGTCGTGAACTTGCAAAAGTAGATAGTTCGATTGCCCATGTCTACTCCTATCATCACTTGGGTGTAGTTATTCCCCACATCTTTGGTTCAATTGAGCAAAAAGAACACTACTATACTGAAACCATTCATCACAACTGGTTTTGGTGCAATGCATTGAATCCGCTCGACACACGCACAAGTCTAGCTCCAGAAGGTGACCATTTCCGGCTCAACGGCATCAAAAGTTTTTGTTCCGGCTCCAAGGACTCTGACATTTTGCCCACCAGTGCAATGAATCAAGAAACGAGTAATTTCTCGATTCTGGCGATTCCTACCAAGCGTGAAGGGATTACTATTCATGACGACTGGGACAACATGGGACAACGCCAAACCGATAGTGGCAGCGTTACTTTTGACAATGTACTGGTCTACTCAGAGGAGATTTTTGGCAGTCGGACAGGCAACAGCCAACCCTTCAGCTCTTTTCGTGCCTTGTTGACCCAGTTGAATCTTGCCAATCTATACTTGGGAATTGCTTGGGGCGCGTTTGAAGCAGCAAAACAATACACGCGCACAGCTAGTCGCCCCTGGCTTACATCCGGCGTGGAACGTGCCACACAAGATCCCTATATTCTTCAGCAATACGGCAATATGTGGGTTGAGTTGCAAGCAGCCGAATGTTTGGCAGATAAAGCAGCAGAGCAGATACAAGCCGCATGGGAACAGCAATGGGACTTGAGTGCAAAACAACGCGGTGAGTGTGCGGTAGCGATCGCGACGGCAAAAGTTTCAGCATCACGAGTTGGTCTCGACATCACTAATCGCATGTTTGAAGCCATGGGTGCTCGTTCCACTAGTGGAAAGTATGGATTTGATCGCTACTGGCGCAATCTTCGCACATTCACACTACATGATCCGGTGGATTACAAACAGCAGGAGATTGGTAAATGGGTACTAAATGGCGAATATCCCAAACCCAACTTTTACTCGTAGAGGTGTAATAATTGGTTTACTGGTTTGGTAGCAAAGAAATAGGGAAGTCGCTCATGTACGCGTAGCGTCATGAGTCATGAGTCGGTGCATTCACGCAAAAAGGTGACTTTAAGGGCAGCTGCAATATGCATAAATACTCGACTTACAGGGGAAGCTGGGTCAGCTAGGAGTATCGGGAGTCCTATGTCACCATCCATACAAAGTTGAGGCTCGATCGGCACCTGTCCCAGTAGAGGAGCGTGCAGTTCTTCTGCTAGTTGCTTGCCACCACCGCTACCGAAAATGAAAGTAGGTTCGCTACAGTGGTCGCAGAGTAGATAGCTCATGTTTTCAATGATGCCGAGAACTGGAACGCCAACCCGTCGAAACATGTGAATGCTGCGACGAACATCAGCGATCGCTACCTGCTGAGGCGTGGTTACCAGCATGACGCCGCAGATGGGACTTTCCTGGATGATTGTAATCTGAGCATCCCCTGTGCCAGGTGGGAGGTCAATCAGTAAATAATCTAGGTCGCCCCACTCCACTTCGTGAATGAACTGAGTGATGATTTTATGCAGTACTGGACCTCGCCAAGCGAGGGGATGGTCGCATTCTGCCAGCAGCCCAACGGACATGAGTTTAATGCCATGTGCTTCTAAAGGTAGGAATCGTTGACCGTTCGGAGTCTCCACAATTCTTACATCAGCCTGTCCTAAGCCCAACATCTGCGGCACGTTCGGACCGTAAACATCTGCATCTAACAAACCCACTCTGGCTCCCTCCAGCCGTAGTGCCACAGCTAGGTTCACGGCTATGGTAGACTTGCCAACTCCTCCTTTGCCACTGGATATCGCCAGTGTGGTTTTGACCCCAGGAATGGTGCAGAGTTGAATATAAGTCTTTTTGCACCAGGCTAACGGCGACAGAATTGATTCAACCTGCGCTTTCAGATCGTGCTGATGGTTGCCGATGTAAAGCCGCAGGTAAATGTAATCATCAACAACTCGCATGTTTCGGACCATCCCTAAACTAACAATATTGTTGTTAAGGGTTGGCTCAATCACCTGTTTCAGGCGTTGAATCACCTCCTGTTGACGTGCCTGGATTTGTGGATCAAAAGCCGCAGGAGCAGGGGATGGGTGGGATGAACTGGCTGGCTGCAAGGGTGAGGTGTGGCTAGGCATTAGCTTGGTACCTGAAATTCTGGATGGTTTGGATAGCTCTCTCGGAATAGATGCAAACATCTCGATCGGGGTCATCAAGTGCTTGCTGGAGAGCATTGAGTGCAGTAGGGTCTTTAAGGATACCCAGTGCGATCGCGGCGTCTTGACGAACATCCGAGTACTCATCGGTGAGCGCTCGAATTAAAGCAGGCAGAGTGCGGTTAGCGGGTGTTTTTTGCAATACTTGTAGTGCAAACTTCCTTACTTGCCAGTGATTATCATTCAGGGCTGATTCCAGGGCTAACACTGCGGTTGGAGCGGCATGGATCGCCAGAGATTTAGCAGCATTGCGTCGCACCTGCCAATCTGGATCGTCTGTAAGTGCCTGACAAAGACAGGGGATCGCTTCGGCATCTGCCAGATGCCCCAGGGTTAACGCTGCGGCGCGTCGCACCAACTCATTTGAGTCAGCTAGAAGCGCGATTGCGGGCTGGCATCGTTCCACCTGATTGAGATAGCGCAGAGTTGTAACTGCTGCTTCCCGCAATTCTGCCCGATTGGACTCGAAAAAAGGCAGCACATAGGGAATACACTGAGCATCATGAATCTTCCGCAGTAGCGTCAATATACTCAATTGCAGATTGACATCATTTCGATGCAAAGCATCCAGCAACCGCAACAGGTGATCGGTAGAAATTAATTCTCCTAGTGCTGACTGGGCTTCTTCCCGAATTTCTTCATTTGGTGAAGTTAGGCATTCAATCAATGCCGGAACTGCGGCTGGATTTGCTAATTCCCAGAGAGCTGTTACTACCAGCTTTTGTACAGCAGTGCTTTCATCGTTCAATGCTGCGAGTAACGGTTCTAGTGCCTCTTCCTCACCCAGATGTTGCAGGGTTTTGACGGCAACGAGACGATCGCCTTCGTCAGGTGAGCGCAACAGCTCTAGCCACTGCTCCAGTTCAGAATCTGTATTTGCAGGCATCGTCACTTCCCTACCGCAATAAGAATGGAATTTGTACAGTGATGGCGTTCGTCGGGCACTCCTTTTCACACGGCAAACAGAACCAGCATTCGTCGTACTTCATATAAGCCTTGCCCGTTTCAGGGTTTTTTGCTAGCACATCTAGTGGACACACTTCAATACACGCGGTACATTTCTCCAGACACTTAGATTCATCGACAATGACTGGAACATCGACTCGTTGATTTGCTAAAGCCATTAGGTTATTCCTCATCGAACCGCAATATCGTAAACTTCTCTATCCAAGTCAATCTTGACGATGTAAGGCTCAACGGGACGCTTGAACACAACCATCTCACTAGCTTCGTCTTTTTTCAGATTGACGTGGCAGAACCACTCATCGTTATTCTTCTCTAAGTAGTCCAGCCGATAGTGATACAATCCCCAACGGCTCTCACGGCGATACAGTGACGCTCGTGCTGCCATTTCAGCACAGTCTCGAATGAAATGTACTTCCATACAGCGCATTAATTCATGTGGATCCTGCGCCCCCATCAAATCCAACGTTTCTTGATAACGCACAAAGTGCTTTAAGCCAACTTCCATCTTATGACCGACCTTTGGCGGTTGCAGATAATCATTCACCAAACGCCGCAGCTTGTATTCCACCTGGGTATGTGGAATCCCATTTGCTCTGCAAAGAGGGGCGTAAATTCTGGCTTTTTCTATTGCTAAAAACTCTGTATCGGGCTCAACACAATCCAAATTCTGAATGTAATCAATGGCGTTTTCACCTGCCAACCGCCCAAACACAAATGCTCCAATCATGTAATTATGTGCCACACTTGCCATATCGCCAGCTGCATACAGCCCAGGTACTGTGGTTTCTGCCTTTTCATTTACCCAAACTCCAGAAGCGCTATGACCACTGCATAGCCCAATCTCAGAGATGTTCATTTCAATACCGTGTGTTCGGTAATCTTCACCTCTATTGACATGGAAGCGTTCACGGCTGGGACGTTCGTTTGCCCACAGAACGGATTCAATTTCTGCGATCGTATCGTTGTCTAAGTGGGTCATTTTGAGCTGGATTGGACCCTTCCCGGAGTTCAATTCCTTCCAGACTTCCAGCATCATTTGACCACTCCAGTAGTCGCAATTAATGAAGCGATAACCTTCTGCATTGGCTGTGTAGGCCCCAAACGGTCCTGCAACATAGGCACAGGCAGGACCGTTATAGTCTTTAATCAGTGGATTGATTTGGAAGCACTCGATATTGCTGAGTTCTGCCCCAGCGTGATATGCCATAGAGTAGCCATCCCCAGCATTAGTGGGATTTTCGTAGGTGCCATAGAGATAGCCGGAAGCAGGTAATCCCAACCTGCCGCAAGCTCCTGTGCAAAGGATCACAGCTTTTGCCTGAATGACAATGAAATCACCGTTTCGCACATCAAATCCCACCGCACCGATCGCTCGTCCATCTCGCACTAAAATACGAGTTGCCATGACGCGGTTAGTGACTCTGGCCTTGTGACGCTTGACCTGCCTTGTTAAAATGGTCTTTAGGTCTTTGCCTTCCGGCATAGGTAGCACATATTTTCCTACTCGATGTACTTGCTTCAGGTCATAGTTTCCCTGAGCATCCTTTTGAAACTGGACTCCCCAGCTTTCTAGTTCTTGAATCACTTCATAGCCAAGCTTCCCCGTCTGATAGACAGCTTCCTGGTTTAAAATCCCGTCATTGGCAATCGTGACTTCTCGCGTGTACTGTTCTGGAGTGGAGTAACCAGGAATTACGGCGGTGTTGACGCCATCCATACCCATCGCGATTGCCCCACTGCGGCGAATATTGGCTTTTTCCAAAACCAACACATCTGCATTTGGATTGGCTTGCTTTGCTTTGATGGCAGCCATTGTTCCAGCTGTGCCACCCCCAATCACTAGCACATCTGTCATTATCCTTTGCGTATCCACTCAAAACTCCTCTTTATCTGCGAAAGGCTTTGTTTTGGCAATGAGTTTTCGACAAGCACATGAGCTTCAAAGTGCAATTTATAAATGCACAGCTCTGGTGTAATTGCAGTTGATTCTTTATATATCTATTCTGAATTCAATATCGCTATTTTTTTATTCACATTTTCTATAAACCAATAGAATAATTGAATAAGCAGATTTTGTATGTTCGAAGACATCCTCTTAATACAGAAATTAGCGTATGGAAGTTTACCAGGTTAGGGTTTTTCTTGAAGTTGCTCGACATTTGAGTTTTACAGAAGCCAGCGATGCGTTGAATCTGACTCAGCCTGCGGTAAGCGCCAAAATTAAGTCACTTGAATCTGAGCTGGGAACGCCACTTTTTTATCGGCTGGGACGAAAAGTTCAGCTTACAGAAGTGGGTCAATTCCTGTTTGAGGAAGGACCTAAGCTGATTCAGATCGAAAATCAACTGCTGCAAAAAATTGAAGAAATTAAAAAAGGGAAATTTGGCAACCTGAAGATTGGCTGCACAAGCGCAATCTCACATGGGTGGCTGCCAGAGAAACTGTTTACATATCGCAAGCAGTTCCCTAGTATCCAAACTCAATGTCTGGTGTTTGACTCGGCAGAATTTCTATATCGCGCGATTACTAGCAGTCAGGTTGATTTAGCGATTTCCGACATAAATTTTGCAGAATTTTCGGAAATCACTTCAACTCCAATAGACGCGCTTAACTATGCCGCATTTTTATCCTCGAATCACCCGCTCTCTCAACAAAATTGGCTAAGCTTACAGGACTTAAAACAACATTCATGGGTTGTCTTTCCAGCTGGTTCTCCCAGTCGAATAGTGTTTGAAGCTCGTTTAACCGAACTAGGCTTATCTTTCGATGATTTTCCTCAGATTGAAACGGTTGAAACACTTAGCTTAATGCAAACATACATTGTGCAGGGAAACTATCTAGGGTTTGCTTCCAGCCTTGACTTCAAATCCAAGTGTGAATCTGGTCTTTTGATCTCACTTCCTCTGCAAGAATTTGCGTTGTCTGGCAGTATTTATCTGCTGGCACTAAAACGATTAACTGAGTCAATCGAGTTTAGTTCTAACGCAACTAATCGGCGATCACATACGCTCAAGGCAACGCAAAATTTTATCAATCTGGTGCAACCCTCGACCGTAA
>JAFAVL010000436.1 GCA_019242465.1 Chroococcidiopsidaceae cyanobacterium CP_BM_RX_35
GATTGGCAACTCGCCTCAGCTCAGCATCTCGTTGCTAGATGGAGCCTCCACAATTCCATCTTTGTTGGTCAATCAATTTGGGGAAGCACAGGATGATTTACATATTGGAGCCTTGATGTATTTGGCTTTGATCCTATTTGCTCTGACACTGCTAGTTAATATTGTCGCTGTGCTGATGGTTCGGCTGATCGTTCGGCAACAGGGATAGGGTAGCGAATTTTTAATTCTGAATTATGACATTCATCCCCTCAAACCGAGTCCCACAAGAACCTTCAAGAGATGACTCCCCTGCCGCCGAATTGTCCCGTCCGCTGCCTCAAAGTCGGACGCTTTTTGATATTGGCATGACGGTTATTGCCTTTGCTCTGACTGCTCTAGCACTGTTGCCGCTTTTTGCTGTATTGATTTCAATCCTGATACAGGGAATTCCTCACCTGCAGTTGGACGTTTTCACCTCTTTACCTGCCCCACCTGGAGGACCAACAAATACACCAAATGGATTTGCTAACGCGATTATTGGTACGGTCATGATGGTAGGGATTGCTTCCCTCCTAAGTGTTCCCTTTGGCATCATGACTGGCATCTTTTTGGCTGAGTTTGGGCATGGGTCAGCTGTTGTTAGTACTGTACGCTTCCTGACAACTATCCTTACGGGCGTTCCTTCCATTATTTTCGGTGTTTTTGTCTATAGTGTTATTGTCCTCAATAGTTCACCCAAAGGATTTTCAGCCATAGCCGGAGGTATTGCCCTCGCACTCATCATGCTCCCGATTGTGGCTCTCACGACCGAACAAGCATTGAGACTCGTGCCTCAACACCATCGCCTTGGCTCTGCCGCTTTAGGGGCTAGCCGTTTGCAGACGACCTTCCGTATTGTCGTATCTGCTGCCATCCCCGCAATCACGACTGGCTTTTTACTTGCTTTAGCTCGTGCTGCTGGTGAAACTGCCCCCTTAGTATTCACCGCTTTACTTGGATATAGTCCAGATTGGCCGCAGGGATTTTTTAACCCTACACCTTCTTTAGCTGTATTAATTTATAACTACGCCACATCCCCTGAGACTGAGCAAAATCAGATGGCTTGGACGGCTGCTTTAGTGCTAGTCGGTCTCGTTTTAGGTGTGAGTATCTTCTCGCGTTTAGTCACTAGCAGGCGCCTAAAAATTAGAGGTTAGTAATAAATTTTTCTCGTATTTCTTAACGCTCTGAATCCTTTCTCGTTCTAATTAACTATTCTCTAGAGAACCCATGCGATCCGCTAATGACAATCCGAGTTGGAATCCGATTGACTCAGCAGCAGAGAATTTGACGAAGTCAACGCAGTTTCCGGAGGCTTCAGCCGGGAAAACGTTGACTCCAGCTACAGCCCTCAGTGTTAAAGATTTAAGCTTTTACTATGGCGATCGCAAGGCACTGGAAGCGGTGTCAATGGAAATCTATCAACAACAAATAACTGCGATTATTGGTCCTTCTGGTTGTGGCAAATCTACCTTTATTAAATCCCTTAACCGGATTGGTGAACTAGAGGGAAAAGTCCGGGTAGAAGGTCAGGTGGAGTTCTATGGTCAAGATATCTACTCCCGTCGGGTTAACCTCAGTCGGCTACGCCGGCAGATTGGTATGGTCTTCCAAAGACCGAACCCATTTGCCATGAGTATCTATGATAATGTTGCCTACGGCGTTAGGATAGCAAGCAATCGATCTAGAAGAGAGCTAGATGAGATTGTAGAATCTGCCCTCAGAAGTGCTGCTCTCTGGGATGAGGTGAAAGATAACCTAAGGAAATCTGCTCTAGGACTTTCTGGAGGTCAACAGCAACGACTTTGTATTGCTAGAGCCTTGGCAGTGAATCCCAAAGTGTTGCTAATGGATGAACCTGCTTCTGCCCTCGATCCAATTGCAACAATGAAGATTGAGGAACTGCTTTGTACACTACGCCAGGAGCTGACGATTGTGATTGTCACTCACAATATGCAACAAGCTTCCCGTGTTTCCGACTATACAGCATTTTTTAGTACTGATGAAAGCCGGATCGGTCAGATGGTAGAATTTGGTCCGACACCAGAAATTTTCACTGCTGCGACTCATCCCCGTACCCGTGACTATGTCCAAGGTCGGTTTGGTTAAGGTGCTGCACTCGCTGTCGGTCATAGGAGTCAGTCAGTTGCTTCAAGCAGTGCCTGTAGAGCAGCCTTCATCTCAGTCGGCGTCGTAGTCGTTGTGCCAAACTGCCGCACCACAATACTGGCAGCCAAATTTCCCAACACCGCCGCTTCCCAAAACGATGCTCCTGCCGTTAAGCCTAGTGTCAGCGCCGTCACCACCGTATCTCCTGCACCAGTGACATCAAACACTTTAGTCCGGTTGAACGCCGGGATATGATGCTCTATGCAGTCGCGGTCAAATAAACTCATCCCCTCCTCGCCGCGAGTAATTAAGATTTGCTGCGCTTGTGTTAAGTTCAGTAGATCTTGCCCTGCTTGCCGAAGAGACTGAGGATTGGTAATGGGATATCCCACAGCTTGCTCGGCTTCTGGCAAGTTTGGTGTAAATATCGTTGCACCTTGATAACGCTGAATATGCTTCTGAGCATCGACAATCGTCTGGGGGTGAGACAAAACTGCTGCAATTACCGGTTGAGTGAGAACGCCATCACCATAATCTGAGCAAACAACTGCGTCCACTGTATCTAGATGCTGCCGGATATAGTTAGCTAGTTGCATCTGCAATTCAGAGTCTGGCAACTCATCTGATTTTCTGTCTATCCGCACAATTTGCTGAGTAACAGACTGGCGAGAGTGACCAGAAATTCTGGTCTTAGTTACAGTGGGACGATCTGGGTCAATCAACATACCACTAGTATCTATACCAGCGGACTCAAACAAGTGACGCAGCGATTGCCCTTGTTCGTCCTTTCCCAAAAGTCCCACCGCTTTCACCTTTGCCCCCAACTGCGCCAGATTGTATACGGCATTTGCTCCTCCTCCAGGCACGCGTCGAGTTGTTTCATGGCGCAAAATCAACACAGGAGCTTCTCTAGAAATCCGTTCCACCTGACCAGTGAGAAACTCATCCAAAGTTAAATCTCCTACCACCAACACCCGTGCTTGGCTAAATCGCTCTAAGAGCTGGAATAATCTCTCGGCACTAGAGGCAAGCTGAGTGGCAAAAGCAGAGTCTAGGGTCATAGGAAAGCGAACATCTAGAGTTGCGAATTAATATTGTCTCGCAAATAGGACCTTGCAGGTTGATGTGATCGCCGTAATCGCCGCTTTATTGGTCGCTGCGATGCTGATCTTGGTTGACTATTGGAGTTAAGATTTTCTGGTGCGAGTTGGTGCTTATCAGTCTGAGCGGTTGCTGGTTTTAGGTTAGCTTCTGAACAACTGCTGGGGTTGTACTTGTATGTAATGCCAAAAGGGTAAATAGTGAATTTTTCTGTTTTTGAGAATCGATAGTTTCTCAGAAATCTCTCCGTATCCTGCTCAACGCTAGGGGCAACCTGACCTACGATTTTTGGTCCTTCTGCAATTTTGCCTTGAGGGTTCACTACCACCTCTGCCTTAGTGGTGCTGCCATCAAACTGCTTTTGGCATATGCCAATTGTTGCCAAGAGCTGCCGCGCCGCTTCTGGTTGATACTGCTGGATTTCGCGGCGCCATGCAGCATAATCTGCAATTTGTGCGTTTCTTTCTGCTGCCATTGAGCTAGTGGAGTTGTTATCGGGCAGTTCGGCTGGAGTGGTTGAGGTTGGGCGCTGCCAGGCGAGTTGCTGTTCTCTAGTTGTAGGCGGTCTTTCTCTTTGGGGAGTAGCTGTAGTTGTCTGCTCGGATTGGGCTCGGTATTTCTCCAAATCTGCCAGTAGCTCTTGTCTATTGATGTTGCGCTCTCGGTATTTCTCCAAATCTGCTATTAGCTCTTGCCTGCGACGATCTGAAGAGTTTTCTGGTTGAATAGGGGTGGTGGCTGAGTTGATCTCTGGATTAGCAACGGCAGTCTGTTGATTCTGTGATTGATTACTGTTCCTCTGTGGCACTGGATTCAGCGCTGTGGCAGGTGGTGGGGTAACAGGCGCAGCTTGCTTGATATCAAGACGGGGTAAACCAGTATTAGCAGGCGGTGAAAACGGCGGCGGGGGTGGGAGGGGTTCCCGCTGTTGCGACTCAGGCTCAGTTATTTTACTCGGATTGCTTAGTAGAGGCGATGGCTTAGTATCCTGCGGCTGTTTGGGGAGGGTAGAAGGTGATAAAAGGCTAGAGGGCGGGGGCGGAGGTGCCACTCGTCCAGGCTTGAAATTGCTAATCGGGGGATAAATTACGTTGGGAGGTGCCGACGAGTCAGTATAAGGAAGTGGCGGTAGAGGTGGTAGTACACTCGACTCTGGCGGTAAAGGTGGCGGTAAAGGTGGTAGTACACTCGACTCTGGAGGTAAAGGTGGTGGCACACTCGACTCTGGTAGCCTCAGTTGCGAATCACTTAGCTGTTTGTTAGCAGGAGGCGACTGGGTAAGCTGTGGCAGACGCCCTTGCTCAGCTGGGGTTAGCTCGACAAGTCCTACAGTGGGTGGTTGTTGGACTGCTGATGGTTTAGATGCTAGTGGCAATATTGGTAGGATTGCCCAGAGTAACCCGTGGATGCCTAAAGAGCCCAAGGCAGCCAGAGCTATTGGCTGGCGCAGAGGTTTAGGCATTCTGGTCGTGTAGGCGTAGAACATAGCAGGTACAAACAAAAGATGAAGAATGAGGGTAAAAGGTTACAGGCAGAATTCATACTTCATTTGCTCATACTTTTATAGCCTCTAACCTGCACGATCAAGAGCGAAAAATAGGGAAGTTTTAAAGTTGGGCGATCGCGTAAGTCAGAATAAATCACCTGTGATTTGAGGGTTGCCCGTTCTACTACCCAACTGCTTTCGAGTAAAGCTTTTTGTTGCAGCACTTGCCAAACCTGCTCATAAACTGAACTGACCTTGAGCAACACTACAACATCCGCCCACTCAAGCACAGCTTCTAGTTCTTTCACGGTGTAAAGAGCTGGTAGTATTGCTAGTCGCTCCTGCCGCATTGTTAATGGCCGTCCTAGCGCTGCTGCCGCTGCCACAGGCGAACAAACCCCTGGCACTGACTGAATTGCGGCTTCGGGATGCAATTGTTGCAATGTTTCTGCTAAATAAGTAAAAGTGCTGTAAAAACTAACATCCCCTTCACAAGCAAAAGCAACATCTTGACCATGTTGCAAATACTGCCAGACTGTCTCAGATGCCTCCTGCCACGCTTGGGATAGTATTGCCATATCCTGGACATAGGGGAAAGCCAAAGCTAGTTGCAACTGATGAGGATTTAGCCACGGAGCTACGGTCTGCTGAGCTATACCCGGTTTACCTTGAAGCCCAGATGGAAATGCCACCACTGACACCTGTTGCAGCAATCGCAGTCCCTTAAGCGTAATCAGTTCTGGATCTCCTGGTCCCACGCTAATGCCGTAGAGAGTACCAATTTTCACAAGTTACAGTATGTAAGCTAGTAACAAATAGCTTATAGCTGATAGCTAAATGTTACCAACGGTAATTTTGCCTGGATACTTAGAAAGTGCGATCGCCTACCGCAAACTGGAACAATCCTTGCAGCAACTAGGTTTTCCTACAAAAACAGTGCCACTACGTCGTAGAGATTGGTTCCCTACTTTAGGGGGGAGATCCGTCACGCCAATTTTGCTGCAACTTGACCAGACAGTAAAGCAGGCTATGCAGCAATACAATGCTCCTCAGATTAACTTGGTGGGGCACTCAGCTGGTGGCTGGATCGCCCGCATCTACTTGGGAGAAAAACCCTATTTGGGTCGTGGTGCTATCATACCTGCGGGTCCGTGGCAGGCATATACCTATGTTGCTACTCTAGCGACGCTTGGAACTCCCCACCTTAGCCGCGAACGGTGGACGCGCTGGAATCTCGATTTTGTCAATGACAACTACCCCGGAGCTTTTTACCACCAAGTACGCTATGTCTGTGTTGCTGGCAAGACTGTTTACGGAGAGCGCCGCCGAGGAAAGTGGCTGGCTTACAGCAGTTATCAATTAACTTGTGGACAAGGTAATTGTTGGGGTGATGGCATCATTCCTATTGCTGCTGCTCATCTAGAGGGAGCCAAGAATTTAGTGATAGAAGGGGTTAAGCATTCTCCCAGAACACCTGGTATCTGGTATGGCTCGCCAGAACCATTGCAAGCCTGGGTAGGTTATTTGTCATGATTTCCTCGTCTTTCCATCTCCATAGCTTGAGAAAATGCATCTCAGCGCCAATGTAAATCCTCTTTAAGGACCATACATGCTTTTGACCAACGCGTTAGACTTGCAACAAAAGTTTACATTCGGTCAAGGTATGAACAAATTGCTCATGAGAATCCGTCACGAATTTATCCTGCGGCGCTTAGCGACGATCCTGTCGGTTGCCATAATTACACTGACAGCGCTCGCTAGTGTGACTGGTATTCTACTATCTTTTTATTACGAACCGACAGCAGGTGGAGCATATCAGTCATTACAATTCATCAACACTCAGGTACAAAATGGCTGGTTAATTCACCGCCTGCATAACATTGCGGGGAATGGAGCGATCGTGATCGCGCTGATTCAAATTGTGGTTATGTTCCTCGGCAGGCAATTTCGCGCTAGCTGGTTAACTGCTTGGATCAGCGGGATTCTGTTCGCACTGAGCGCGATTGGACTTGCTTGGACAGCAATGATCCTGAGTTGGGATCAGTTGGGATACTGGCGTTTTCGCATTGAGTTACAAACTATAGAAGCCATTCCGGTCATTGGTTCTCAACTCCGAGATATACTCACAGGCGGTGCAATCGACACCGAGACGGTAGAGCATCTTTACGCCTTACATAGTTATGTTGTCTCTGTTGGAGCAGTAATTCTTGCAGTCATTCACCTCTGGAGTTTGCTACAGCAGGAGAAAGAACAGAATACGCTCATAGCAACAGTGTCACGAGTAGATGAATTACAAGATGAACCTAGACAAGAAACTGAATTAGTGGAAACACGTTAAGCGTTGCCGTATTGCTAACGCACAAAGGCAATGCCTGATTTGACGCATCTCGTAAGCTTTGTTGAAAGCGATACATCACTTGGGTAGGAGATTCTGGGTAAGTGTGGATAGAAGCTAGAGCTGGCGCCTTTGTACCTCCCATCAGGAAGAGGCACAGCATTAGTCCTACCACTAACAGCAGCCCAGACGCCCATTTGCGGGTATGACACCCCATTTGTAATTAACCTTTTTGTCTAACTTACGATGTCAGGCTTGAGCAGTAATTGTGATATCGCTCATTCTCCAAGTCTCAAAAAACTGACGAAATAGAACTTCACTTGCCTCTGTTAAGTTTCCATCAGGGTCAATAGTTCCTCCTTGGATTAGCTTTCCTCCATCTGTAATAAAGCCTAGCCTCAGTTCACCGTTTTCATCTTTTTGGATAACTAAACGACCTCTGGCCAAGACTTGACCAGCACGACTTGAAATAGCGCAGCGCATCGTGCTTTGTGCCTCCTACATATACCTTGCATAGTTAACAATGGGGCCTAAGCTGTGTCATCGTCAACACAAGCGCTTATAGATCCTTTTGGGCAGGCTTTTAAAGCAAGTGACAACAGACAGGTTTCTCAAATGGCCTGGATACAGAACTGATAGACTTGAATCAACAGGGTGCCATGCCAGCAAGTGAGCTAGTTGAAAAGTTTCTAGCTTTTGCAACACAACCTGATTGAGTAGCAGTAGCTTGGCAGGGATAAGCTCCTTTGGCATAATGACGAAGTTATATGCCTGTTACTCAACAAACTTAGAGCAAAGCAATGAAATCTCTCACCTCTTTTCACGTTGCAGTTATGAGCTTAGTACTCCTGACAGTTATCGCGCTTTGTGGATGTAGCAATAAGACTGGTGAGCCAGCCAGTAATGAATCATCAAGTGCAACAAGTAGTAGTTCAGCATCAGCTTTACCTTCTGAATCAGCAACGACTTCACCCTCAGAGTCAGCTACAGCTTCTGCCAATCCCTCTACATCTCCAACTACACAAGTACAAGGGGTAGCACCGCAAGGGACGACTTGTCCAAGTGACAGTCCCATTAAGGCCGTTATTAGTAAAAGATTGGGGAAAATTGCTCTTACAACTAAGTCACCGAGGTATAGCAAAGTTAAGCCGGAGAAGTGTTTTCCCGATACAGCATCAGCGCAACAGGCAGGTTACAAAGTGCCAAAATGAAGAGAAAGCGTGAGTACACTACAGTTGTAGATCATCGAACTATCAGCAGGTCAAACCTGAAACCTGCTTTTCTAGTGCAGCAGCAGCTCAACAAGCTGGTTTTCACCCTCCCAAGACTAGTTCTCAAACAATGCAACAACCGTGAAGAAAGCATCTTTGTGGCTCGTTCTGACGAGTTTTGTGGAGAGGCTTCAATAGGAACATAACAAATCAGGCTGCAAAACTGCGCAGGTCAGCAAACAAATCTCGGTAGATCGTGCAGTAGTTGTCGATGAACGTGACCGTAATGATGGCTTTGCGGGGGGTGCAACTATTGCCCTGAACAGCTTTTGGGGAATTCTTCCTTATGTTACTTTAACCAGAGTAATGAAAGAGGGATATGACCCCATCTGTTCAAGATTGTCATTGGTATTTGCCAATTGAGTCAAGAGGAAAGGCAGCACGCAGGATGGAGGCAGAGTTAGTGTATGAGCCTGACCTGCAACCAGACTTGCCTTTGCAGCCAACAGCTGGGTATATCAAACCCTTGCCGAATAGGTAAAATTAATGGAATCTTCATCAAATTACAAGTGGTTGGAATGGGCGAAAAGGCTAGAGGCGATCGCCCAAACTGGTTTAGCTTTCACTGAAGGAGTGTATGATATCGAGCGTTATAAATCTTTGCGAGTGATCGCGACGGAAATTATGGCGACTTATAGTAATGTCGCACCTAGCTATGTCCTCGATCTGTTTTCTCAAGATGTGGGATATGCTACCCCGAAAGTAGATGTGAGGGCAGCAGTCTTTCGATCAGATAAGTTGCTTTTTGTCAAGGAAAAAATTGATGGTTGCTGGACGCTACCTGGGGGATGGGCTGATGTGGGGGATTCTCCTAGCGAAGTGGTAGTGCGCGAAGTTCAGGAAGAGTCGGGCTATCTCACCCGTGCGGTGAAGTTACTCGCCATTTACGATCGCGACAAGCAAGGACACCCACCTTTTCCCTATGCTGTCTACAAGTTACATTTCCTGTGCGAATTAATTGGCGGTTCCCCGTCATCTAGCATCGAAACCGATGAGGTAGCTTTTTTTGGTAAAGATGAAATTCCTGAACTATCTCTTTCACGGGTGCTTCCAACTCAGATTGCACGAATTTTCCACCACCACCGCTACCCAGATTTACCGACAGAGTTTGATTAAAAAGCGAGTAGTGAGTAGTGAGTTGGGCTATCAGCGCCAAGCGGGAAACAACCGTTTTGCCTACCACCTCTAAAGCCTTTTTAAAAAACTCTCGTACTCCCATAACACGAGCCACTGTTTTTCTCCTTTTTAACTCGATTGCTGTTGGGCGATAAAACTTTCGGTAGCAACTTCCAATCCTTGTGATTGAATTAACACTTCCTCTACTTCAGGTAACCTTTCTATCATCAAGCGAGTTGATTGGCGCTCACCAGATAAACGCTTCAAGAGCATAGGTCTGGGGTCATGCAAGAGGTAGATAATGCGATCGCCCAGCTGCAAATCTTCTGTAGCTGGTACTACTTGGCAACGTTCTTCCCGCTCCAGTAATAGTGGTAACAACTCTCTAGCCCGTATTAAGGCCTGAAGATGGGCCTGCTGAAAAGCGAATCCTGGCTCCTTAAGGGTGGTTGTCCCCAACTTGACTCGCCCATCACTCAAGTATTCGTTCCAAGTTTTAATCGGTAAGTCCGGGACAAATGCCTGAAGAATTTTATCCTTGTGATTTTTATTAGCTGCAGTACTAGCTTGCGGGTCGCGAGGGAAAACTGCTAAGACTCGCGGTGGCTGAAACTCCTCATTGGCTCGCTGCGCTAGGACATAATTGACTTCCCCGTTATTAGTCATGGCGAGGAAAGTTCCTACCGATGCCAATCCTGCCTCCTCTAATACTTTTGTATCCAGGGCACTACTTAGGAAAACTCGGAAATTTTCCTGCTCTGCCAAATGACAAGCTTCCGGGTCAGTATCAATCATCACGACAGATTCTTCCCGTTCTTGAAACAGACGGGCAATCAAAAGACTCAAGGGGTTACAGCCAACAATGACTGCCCCCGTTGCCTCGGTCGATGTAATTTGCAGCCACTTGGCAACAAAGCTAGCTGTTAGCCCCTGCAACACTACCGTCAGGATAATCGTGAGGAAGACGAGCGCCTTGATAGAATCGCCACCGTTAATGCCCCGTCGAGTCAACAAAATTGCAAACAAAGAAGCAACAGAGGCGGCAACAATTCCCCTAGGTGAGATCCAGCACAAAAACAGCTTCTGTCGCCAGTTCAGCTTGCTATTCCAGGTGCACAAGCTAACATTAATTGGGCGCACGACAAACATCAGCACTAATACAGTGAACAGACTACCCCAACCGAGTGCAAATACACTAGCAATTGACAAATCTGCTGCTAGCAGAATAAATAGCACTGAAACGCACAAGATTGTTAGTTGTCCCTTAAACCGTCGCAGCAATCGTTGCTCTGAAACAGATGAGGCTCCAAGCACAAGTCCTGCAACCACGGTTGCCATCAGTCCTGACTCGCTGCGAATCATTTGTGCTAAACCAAACAAGCCCCACAACCCAGCTAGAACCACCAGGTTTTTCAGCTCGTCTGAAATAAAGTTAGCTCGGTTAAAAACCAAGCTGAGCAGCCAGCCTCCTACTGCACCAATGCCGCCACCGATGCCAAGGCGCAGGAGCAAACCACTCATTGCTACTAGGAGGCTAGGATCTTGGTTCAAAACTGTGTCTAGCACCACAACAGCTAGGATAGCTCCTACCGGATCAATGAGAACTCCTTCTCCCTCCAGTAACGTAGCGACTTGTCGATCGACTTTGACATGTTTAAGCAGGGGACTGATGACAGTTGGACCTGTAACCACAACGAGGGAAGCATAGAGGAAGGCGATCGACCAAGGAAATTCTCCTAACCAGTGAGCTGCCATACCACCACCAAGTAGGGTAATTAGCGTTCCGATGGTAACTAAATTACGCAGACTGCCTGAAACCTGACCCATATCTCGCAGTTCCAGGTTAAGTCCACCCTCAAATAAAATGACTGCTGTTGAGAGAGCAACAATGACTTCAAGACCAGTCCCTAGCATCTGGGGATGTAACAGCTCAAAGCCATCAGAGCCAAGCAGAATACCAAACAGCAGCAACAAGACAATGCTGGGTATTTTAAGGTACTCAGCCAGCACTTGAGCGCTGATGCCTGCGGTCACAGCAATAACTATCTGTAGGGTGATGTTAAAGGAATCTTCCATTTGCAGATTTTGATGAACTTTTGTCAAAATCTTCTGTTAAGGATAGTCTATATCCACCTCACTAGGTGCAGCATTACACCTCCCTATCTCTTGCTGCATCTCGATCTAGATATTCTTTAGGTATATTATAATACTGAAAATCTCCCTTTAGAAAGCTTGCCAACGCGATGGGCATTCATAGGCACTGTTAGCTATTAGCTTTCAACGGCGAGAAGCTCCATGCCAACACGAGCAGAGCGCGATGTTTTGGTGATGGGGACGCCAGTCGCTCATGGGGGAAACTCCCAGACCGCGCACAGCGAGTGAATCGCCGACGAGGTTTATCGCTACTAGGAAGTTGTACTAAAACCTACAACATTGCTTGATATTTTATTTATAACCCTTTCTGAAAATATTTAAATCAAGGAAGTAAGAGAAAACCAATTAGCAAAAAGTTGCAAGTAACGAAAGCAAGGGGTATCAGAAATAAAACTTTTTTTTGCAACTTTAATGCAAGTTTTCTCCTTTCTGTTTCAATTAGATGATGAATTATTATTATATTAAGTAAAGAGATGAAAACAGAGGTATAAGAAAGAAATACAAATCCGTCTATAAAAATTAAGTAGGCAACTCTTGGTAAACCTGCTTTAACAACAAAACCGAAAGTAGTTAAAAAAAGTATAGACGAGATACCAATTGTAACTTGGCTATTGAATTCCTTCTGAGGGTTAATCCAAAAAGCACCCCAAGCAATTACGTTAAAGAACATAATAGGTATAAAAAAATTCCAAATATAAAAAGCAAACTGACGCTGAATCTTAAGTTCAACTGTTAAACGAGAATAAAGATCTCTTTCAGGAGGAAACAAAACAGATTCTACCTTCTGTTTTATTGTTTTGAAGCGCCATGCTGAACGCATAGAATAAGCTTCTGGGTTAAGTCCAGTCGCAATACGATCAGGCTCGATAATAACCTGGTTTGTAGGATAATCCCAAGAGGCAACGAGGATCAAGAGCGTCTGCGAGTCAAATGGAAAAAACTTCAACAAGAACGGTGACGATAATTTAGCTTCAAATGTTTGAACATGGTGAACGCTACCATCATTGCTGATATTAAGGTAATCATCAATAACGTTGAAATTTTGGGAGTTGACGAACCTCAGTTTTGGTGTCCAAATATTTCCAATTTTATAGGATTTTAGTTGTCGCGAGTCTTTTTCTTTAGCATCAAAAGATAATCTTAAGTCTTTCCAACTTGAATATAAATAGCCCATGATTTCAAAATCTTCATTAGTTGGATCAAGATCGATTAAGTTACTAATGTAAACTCCTGTAGTAACTTTAACTGGTTTACTCTGATAATCAGGAGGTTCAAGTAACTTTTGCTGATTTGAAAGTTCAAATGTATGCTGTTGACTAGTTAATGCCTTTTCCAGTTGAACTATCTTCAACTGTGGAGTGGAAGTAATTCCAGAACTTCGAATGGATGATTGGGCAACTACAGGAGCAGCAACGATAACTAGGGTAGCAATCACACCAACTAGGCTCAAAAACTTCAACATCCTACTATATTTCATAACGAAGTATTGATTGAAATAAAGATTGAGTAGTTAAAAATCACATACCACCAGCAACCCTAGCAACTAGACCAACAAGCAATAGCTAAATGAATAGATTAGATATAAAACACAGTAAGCTAAGTCAACAATGTCTTGGGATGCATCTGGAAAAGATGGTAACGGAGCAACAGTAGAGAAGAGATTCAATCTGCTTACGCCTTTTTCACATGAGCTAGCTTGTTAGACAGTTGCTGGCTCGTATCTACTCGTAGAAACCCACTTTTTCGCTATTGGCATCCGCCAACCAGTACCAAAGGCGCGGTCAGTAATCTTTAATCCAGGAGGAGCTTGCCGCCGTTTAAATTCAGCCTGATTTACTAATCGCACCACATGGTCTACAGTAGCCGGATCGTGCCCGGCAGCAGCAATTTGAGCAGCAGATTCGTGATTTTGGATCAAGCGTTGCAAAATGTCGTCTAGAATGTTGTAGGACGGTAGGGAGTCTTGATCGACTTGACCCGGTTTCAGTTCAGCACTAGGCGGCTTGGTAATGACGTTTGCTGGAATGACTTCCTTTTTAGCGTTAAGCCAACGGCACAGGGAGTAAACGCGAGTTTTGGGAACGTCAGCAATAACAGCTAAGCCACCATTCATATCGCCGTAAAGGGTGCAGTAGCCAACTGCCATTTCTGACTTATTGCCAGTAGAGAGTAGGAGATAACCATACTTGTTGGCAACCGCCATTAACAAATTGCCCCGAATCCGCGATTGAATATTTTCTTCAGTAATTCCAGAAGGCGTGCCAGCAAATAAATGAGCTAATGTCTGGTTGTAGCCCTGCATCAATCCCTCAATTGGCAGAGTTTGAGTCTGGATACCCAAATTTTTCGCTAATTTAAGGGCATCGTGAGTTGAATGATCGGAGCTATAGGGGGAAGGCATGAGGACACCAAACACATTCTCTGCCCCCAGGGCGGCTTGGGCGACGGCTGCGACTAATGACGAATCGATTCCCCCGCTCAAGCCAATCACGACTTTAGAAAAGCCACATTTACGACTATAGTCATGTACACCCATAACAAGAGCTTTCCAGATTTCTGCATCTTCGTTTTCTGGCAGCGGCACTACAGCTCCTAGCTGTAAATCCCGCTCTTGCTGGTCAAATTCCAACACAATCAAATCTGTCTCGAAGGCGCGGGCACGACACACTATCTCACCAAGGCGGTTAAATCCTACACTACAGCCATCAAAAATTAGGTCATCGTTTGCCCCTACCTGGTTAGCGTATAGGATAGGTTGCCGATAACGGACAGCAGCGTGACGCAGCATCGCTTCCCGCAAGTGCTGCTTACCAACGCTGTAGGGTGAACCCGAAAGATTTACAATAATATCGACACCCAGAGCTGCCAAGTCAGCGATCGGATTGACAGCATAATTGCGTTTGCCCCAAAATTCCTCATCATTCCACAAGTCTTCGCAGATTGTGACACCAATCCGGACACCATCAAGGGTGAAGGAATTACTGGCGAGCCCCGGCTCAAAATACCGTTTGTCGTCAAACACATCGTAGGTGGGTAGAAGACGCTTGTGATAAATTTGCTGCACCTGACCTTGCTCTATCAAGGCGATGCTATTGAAAAGAGGTTTACCACCTTGGACCTCTGAGCGTTCATTCGGCTCAACGCAACCCACCAAAACTGCTAGTTCTGGTGGCAGATCTCGTGCTAGTTGCTGTAAGGTCGTTGCCATTGCCTGAACAAAACTAGGGTCTAATAGCAAGTCTCGCGGTGGATAGCCGCAGAGCGATATTTCTGTCGTCAATAGCAAACGTACTCCCTGCTCTGCCGCTTGTTTTGCCGCTGCCAGAATCTTTTGGGCATTGCCAGTCAAGTCACCAATTGTGGGATTAAGTTGAGCGATGGCGATTCTCATGATTGAGTTCTCTTTAAATAAACACTAAAGGCTTATCCTTAAAAGGTGCAAACGCTGCGGCATCAAACCGATACAAACTTGCCGGACGCCCTGCCCCCCGCGACACCTTTAGTCCGGTGTCGCTCAAAAAGCCTAACTTGAGTAGACGGGCACGGAAATTAGAATAGTCTGAGAAGTTTTCTCCTAAAACCGTCGCGTACAATTGGTAAAGGTCACTTAGAGTAAAGACTTCTGGTAAAACTTCAAACGCAACCGGGCTATACTCTAACTTATTGCGTAATCTTCGGTGTCCATAAGACAGAACCTGGTTGTGGTCAAAAGCCAGTTGTGGCACTTGCTTAACGGGATACCAAGCAATCCCACTCACGCCATCAGCGATCAATTCCGCTTCCTCGAACCGCACTAGGGCAAAGTAACTGACCGAAAGATAACGCACCCCATAACTATCTGTTGCCTCACGTGGATCTCGATTCGGTCCACCAAACGTATATAGCTGCTCTAGATACAGATTGTTCGCCCGAATTTTCTCAGCCAAAATCCGGTAGGCTGCATCTTCTAGCGACTCTCCTTGACGCACCAAAGTCCCAGGCAGGCTCCATTGACCGACAAACGGTTCCTGCTGTCTCATAACCAACAGCACTA
>JAFAVL010000572.1 GCA_019242465.1 Chroococcidiopsidaceae cyanobacterium CP_BM_RX_35
TGACATTGCCATTCGGCAGTATAAGGAAGCGATTAAACATGACCCCAAGTACGTGACAGCACTTAACAACCTCGGTCATGCTTATGAGCGGAAGAAGCTGGTGGCTCAGGCGTTGCAAGCTTACGAACAAGCGCTCTTAGCTGAACCAAATAACACTACCGCTAAGCGCCGTGCCGAATCCTTGCGGAAACGTGTAGTTACTTCTGCTTAGCCTTAGGCAAGAATTGATGGAGCAAAAAGAATGAGCGCATGGAGTGATCGCTTTAACCAAATGATGGGCCGCACTCGCTTTGCAGTCTGTCGCCTGTTTCTCCATCTAGGAGGGCAAGAAGTGGCAACGCTTCTAGGGCTATTCAACCGTACTGCTCGCCAAGCAATAGCTGCCGAGGGAGATATCGAGGTTTTGGGAGAAGGACTTGTCGAGATCTGCCAGAGCCTGCTGCAACACGATGAATACTGGCTCTCTGCCGCCAATGAAGGTGATGTATTCTGGGATGAAGGCGAGGCAAGTGACTATTTCAATAGTTTATTTACCGACTCTGCCCAACGCTATCTGAGTGAACCGGATCTAAACGCGGCACCTAACTCAAACGAGCCTTTATCAATACCTGTGACACGTAACCTGATCGCCATGATTACAGTGGCTTATGAGGGAGAAGTTCCAGAATTAGAAACCAATCTTGCTGACATCAGTGCGCTTAAAGCTGGTCTCAAAGCTCTAATCAACTTGCACTACCAAAAAAAGCTACGGGCGATCCAAGTACATTTCTCTCCAGCTCAGCTAGGTGATGAACTCACCAACGACCAACTATTGCAATACTTTCCTGAATTGGTTCCCCTGTAGAAGAGAGCAGGGGAAGCAGGGGAAGCAGAGGGAGCAGGGGGGGCAAAGAGACTACATATAGCTCGTCTTTGTTGTTACCCTCAAAAGTAGGGGATTTTGTGGGATTATCATGACAATATTGCGTAAAGTCACGCTTTTGCTTTTATGCCTAACTTTGTGTTGGACGACTGTTGCCTGTGGAGGACCTCCTAACCAGACCAATTATCAGGGGAGAAACGCTAATGCACCGACCACCATTGCTCCTACAAGGCTGAGTAACGGCAATTATCCGGTACAACAGGCTACTTACAACGATGTTGACGGAGAATACACCCTGTTTTTGCTCAACACCCCACCTGGTGAATCCTCGACTTTTAGAGCGCAAAATTTGCCTATGGCACGGCTAACTGATGAGGAAATCAAAGCTGGACAAAAGAGTTATCTTAAGGTAGAAAATGGACAATCGTCCTTTTACCTGACACCAGACTTCCAGATTGCCTACGTTCACAATGTCACCGAGACGCAGACAAATCCTCAAACGGGACAACCAGAAACGGTCGTAGTGCGTCGGGAAAATGGCTTCTGGACCCCCTTTGCTGGGGCTGTGGCGGGTCAGGTTGTGGGGAATCTATTATTCCGACCTCAATATTACATGCCACCAGTTTACCAGCCGGGAGTATCGGTTCTAAGAGGCTATGGTGGGTACGGTAACACTTACTCTCAGGCAGCGGAGCGCTACCAGAGCCGCTACAATGTATCACCACCAGCAGTAAGAAATAGAAATAGCTTCCGCACTACGGGGCGGATTAGAACACCCTCTTATAGTCAGCCAACAGTACCGAGTTCACCCCGGTACAACACTGGCAGCCGCTCTACTGGTTCCGGTTATGGCTCCAGCACCTTACGTCAGTCTGGTAGATCCAATCCTTACAACGTCAGACGTCCAGCGTTTGGCTCAAGTGGCAGTCGCCGCTCTGCTGGTAGCTTTGGCAGCAGACGGCGGTAGGAGGAAGAGGGCAGGGGAGCAGGGACGAGCTGGGGGAAAGGACCTGATATTAAATTATGTGCCCTTTCCTTGCTTCCTCTTGAGAATTAGTGGGCTAAGGCAACAGGTGGTTGAGCCCAGCGTCCAACGGCTTTGCCAACCACCGCAAGTTCTTGCATCAAGCGATCGAAACGCTCTGGTGGCAAGGATTGAGGTCCATCTGATAAGGCTTTAGCTGGGTTGGGATGGACCTCAATCATCAGTGAGTCACATCCTGCGGCGATTGCTGCTAGTGACATGGCTGGCACATACTCTGCTCTACCAGTGCCATGGCTCGGGTCAATCATAATTGGCAGGTGAGTTTGTGATCGCAATACTGGCACCACTGCTAAATCCAAAGTGTTACGAGCATATTGGCGGTCGAAGGTGCGAATTCCCCGCTCACATAAAATGACATTAGGGTTTCCAGCTGCGAGGATGTACTCTGCTGCCATCAGCCACTCCTCTATCGTTGCCGACATGCCTCGCTTCAGCAGCACTGGTTTTGGTTGGGCGCCAACTTTCTTAAGTAGCGAAAAATTCTGCATATTCCGAGCACCCACCTGGACCACATCTGCCACTTCTACAATCTTTTCCAAGTCAGCAGTGTCCATGACCTCTGTAACAATGCCCAGCCCTGTTGCCTCTCGTGCCGCAGCCAATAACCCTAAGGCGCTCTCGCCATGTCCCTGGAAAGCGTAAGGTGAAGTCCGAGGCTTATAAGCCCCACCGCGTAACAACTTTGCTCCAGCTGCCTTGACTTGCTGTGCCGTCTCAACAATCATCTGTTCGCTCTCAACTGAACAGGGTCCAGCAATGACGACAATGGGATGGTGTTCGCCGAAATAAACCTCTCCGTTAGGAGTCGCAACCACTACCTCACTGGCTTGACCATGGCGGAATGTCAAGCTAGCACGCTTAAACGGCTGCTCTACCCGAAGCACCTGTTCAATCCAGGGGCTTACTTCCTGAATCTGCAACGGATCGAGAGCAGCTGTTTCACCCACCAGACCTAACACGACTTTATGTTTGCCAACAATTTTTTCTGGTGTTAAACCTCTACTCTGGAGTTCCTCACTAATTCGAGCAATCTCCGCTTCTGGCGAACCGATCTTCATAACCACAATCATGTTATGTTTCCTATTCCATTGCGTTTGTGTTTAAGTTCTGTAGACCTATAAACTAAACACTCTTAGAATATAGCTCTCAGCTTTCTGGGTACTGACAATAAGATGTAAAAATGGAGTCTAAATTAAGATGTATTAAAGATGAAGTGTAGAGTTTAGCCTTCATCTCACACCTGAATTAACCCTCAAGCAGTTGCTCCCCAGGGCTTAGTTACTAAATACTATACATTCTTTTGCTTAGTTGAGCGCCATGCCGCTACCATCCGTCCCCAATTGGTCTTAAACTCTCCCCAGCCCAATATAGTCCCTGTTATTTGCTCATCCCAAGAGGCAGAAAGTATACCATAGCTCAATCCCAACACACTCAAACCAAAAAAGCCCATGCTCACCAGCACCACCGCTACATGGGGCAACTTGAACCAGTGGTGGCTCACCACGATGTAGCTGACAATCAAAGTCAACATGCCCAAAACCGTTGGCACTCCACAAAATACAGCCATTCGTCGCGCCATACGGTTGCTTACATCCTTTGGCACCGCCATTTCTGCTGTGTTAGATGATGGTGTCTGCTCAGACTTGTTCGCAGTTTCTAGTTTTTGCTCAGGCTTTTTGGCAGGCTCCGGCTGCTGAGGGCCGCTATTCTTAGCTGGTTTGGGTCGCTTTTTGCTGGGTTCAAATGGCAGGCGATCGCGCTCTTGTTCGCTCTTCATATCAACAACTCCCTAACCGCGAATACCGAGGCGAGCAATCAAAGCCTGGTACCGCTGTTTGTCTTCCTTTTGAACATACGACAACAGGCGCTTGCGTTGACCGATCAGCTTCAACAAACCGCGCCGGGATGAGTGGTCTTTCTGATTTGCTCTCAGATGTTCACTGAGCCGATTGATTCGCTCCGTCAGCATAGCGATTTGCACATCCGACGAGCCAGTATCGGTTTCATGGACTTGATAGTTAGAAATTAGCTCCTGTTTGCGCTGTTGCGTCAGAGTCATGATGAAATCAATTATTAATTAATGCACAGACCTCTCATGTTATCACAGCTATTAGGGGTATGAAAAACTGTGACGAGCGTTGTTACCGCCAAACTAGCAACTGCGCTTCACACTCTGACAGATCAATGACTAATGTGTCCTCAACGACATCAACCTCTTGGTTGTCGGGCAAGTACCAAGTCCCAGATACAGGAAAGTGGGGAACTTGATATCCAGCCCTGAATTGATCAGAGAAATTAGCCACGACAACGACGCGCGAACCCTGATCATTCCAACGAAAATATGCCAGCACTCTTGCATCTACGTTTTCGTGGAAGAATTCAATGTTCTCTGTCCAAAGGGCAGGAGTTTGTTGGCGTAATGCGATTAAACCTTTGTAATACTTCATAAGATCGCGATTCAGCTCGTGCTTTAGGAGAGGCCACTCCAATTTATTCTTCTGATTGGGAGTTTGACGCGTGTATTCGCCAAATTCTTCACCCATCCAGAGCATGGGCACACCCATCGCCGTCATTAACAAAACTGCCCCCAGCTTTGCCCGCTTAAACGATGCTGGGCTAACGATCTGGCGACTGGCTAGCTCTGCCATCAGGTGATCGCGATCGTGAGTCGCTAGATAGTTCACCACAGTCGTAGCGGTTGCATAACCCTGGCGTTTCGAGTCCAAAGCCTCCTTGAGCTTCTCTAAATCAAACGCGTCGCCACAGATTACTTGGATAGCAAAAAAGCGAAAACTTTCATGCCAGCAGGCATCCATCGGTCCTTGCGGAGTCACAATCTTGGCTGTATCTGGAATGTGTTCAGCAATATTGTAGAACGGCTTATTTCCAGCCGTTTTTTTGGCTTCGTTAGTAATCCAATTCATAAAGTCATAGTTAGCCAACTGGCGCACGGCATCGAAGCGAATACCATCAATGTGATACTCCTGAATCCAAAATCTCACGACATCGCCGACGTATTCCCAAGCAGGCTTAATGCCCAATCTCTCGTCATAGTTCTCGTAGTTAAACTCTGGTCCCCAGTAATTTGCAGGGTCTTCAGGATAGTGCTTATCGTGGTAGTACCAATAATCGCGATCAATTAGCAATAAAGGGCATTCTTCATCCGTATGGTTATAAATTCCGTCCATGATGACACGAATGCCTCTAGCATGGCACTCATCAATGAGGCGCTTCAAATCTTCCGTTGAGCCATAGCTAGATTCCGTAGCAAAAAAGTGGCGGACCTTATACCCCCAGCTATAATCACCAGGATACTCATTCACTGGCATCAGCTCAATCGCATTAATCCCCAAGTCACTCAGGTGATCCAACTTACCAATTACGTCCTTGAATTTACCACGGACATGAGGGTCATCCTCACCACCAGAAAAATCTGCTACATGCAGCTCGTAAATGACTAATTCCTGATTAGCTGCCAGTGGTTTGTCATCATGCTGCCAGATATAAGTGTCAACAACCCTTTCGCCGTCTTTAACACGCACAACACCGTTCTTAGACTCAGTAATATCAGTCGCATAAGGGTCGATGACATCCACCCATTGGTCCGGTTCAAAAGATGGGCTTTTAGATTGAACGCGGAATTTATATTGATAAACACCATCCTCTAGCTCAATCTGGGTGCGGAAACAGCCATCCTCACCTTTCTGCATCGATATCTCTTGCCAGTCAGAAAAAGCTCCTAATAACGATGCCCCTTTGTTGTTGGGTGCGAACAACTTGAATTCAACAGAATTTGCCATTAAAGCCCTTGATTTGGATGTCTCATTACATCAATAGAGCCTAGGGACGAGTTTAATTCTTCCGTCCCCTGTTTCCTGTACCCTAACTCCCCACTGCTTGCGGCGATGGTACTTGAGCCGACATGCCATTGTTGAGGATTGGCTTTCGGGTTTCCAAGTTAAACCGATATCCTTCAGCAAGAATGTGAAGCTTGACTCCGCAAATTGTCAAAGCCTCATCCTTCAACAGAGAGTCCAGGTTGTTGTGAGTAACTTCGGATACATCAACTACGGTAATGGCACCTGCCCCAACCACTTCAAACTCATTGCCACTGACTACCATAGCTGTGTTCTCGTCAATACCAAATCCTAAGACGGCGGGCTGCTGTACCAGAGCGGAGAGTAAGCGTCCTAGCCGCCCGCGCTGTGAGAAATGCTGATCGACCACGACTCCCGGCAGGAAAGCCATACCAGGACCCATTTCCACAACCTCAACCCGAGGATTTGTCTCAGAATCTCCCTCCACAATCATGATATCTGGCATCATAGCGGCTCCTGCACTTGTGCCTCCAACCACTAGTCCTTCAGAGAACCGTTGATGAATAGCTGTATCGAGTTCACTATCTTTAATTATGCTGATGATGCGAGCTTGGTCTCCTCCAGTAAAGAATACGCCAGTAGCCTTACGAATTGCTTCCAAAGCACTAGATGAACTCGCATCTTCACGGTTAACGGTGTCAACTATGCGAACATCCTCAGCTCCTAGCCGCTCAAATATTCTTATATAGTTTTCTCCTACTTCCCTGGGCAGCTCTGTCGCAGCAGTCATGACAACAATCCTAGCTTTAACGCCTGCAGAGCGGCGAACAAATTCTCGCAGGACCTTGCATTCCCCCTCTTTGTCTTCCGCGCCGCCAATAATTACCAAATCTCCACTGCTCTTATCCAATGCCATATTGCCTCTATTCTCTAGCTATTTAACTTCAATAAAGCATTACGAGATGTACGACCGGAACAGCCAATCGGTAGATTCTTATACAAAAATTCAAAATTTATTGTGTTAAGCGTCTCTAGTGATTAAGTGATTAGACGAAAGGAAAAGCTTATTTAACTTCAGTTCTATTGCAGATACAAGAAAACCCCGCATTTGGGGGTTTCACACATTCTATGGTGGTTTTTAGTATTCGTTAGCTCAGAGTTATGTGGCTTAAATCAACACTGACGCCCGAGCAAGTTACCCAAAAAAGAGCGTGCCTGCTCTAGGGGAACGTGCCTTGGTTTGCCTTTGAAAACAATCTGGTATTCATCTCCGTCTGGACCATCTCCATAGCCAGAAATGAGTTTTCGATGAAAAGCTTCCTCTGCAAGTTTTTCGACCTCATTTCTTAGAGCAGCTGTGTGCATTAGAGCCGCTTTTGTGCCGTTCATATCTTGCTGTTTTTTACTAAAATCGTCATTCCATAATTATAACCGACTGGAATACCTGCCTATCCCTTTCAAAAGATATATTTCTCAGCCGAGGATCAGCTTAGAGTACTGGTTGCAGTAGCAAGGAATAAGAATTAGCAGAAAATTTAGCAGCAATAGGGTTAAGATCGGCGTTGCGGTGTTTAGCGAAACGGAGATGCTCAATGGTTCGAGACACAAGCACCGATGCAGTCCGCGTCAATGCTAGAAAAACTGATGTCTTCGATATCTTTAACTTTAAATATTTCATTGGTCCGAATCCCTATCTAGATACGGCAGCTTTAGTATTTGATTTTGCTCTAACTAAATCTAACCAACCTCTACCAGTTGATGTTTATCTCTCGCTCATTGGCGATCGCTATCCAAGTCTACGTTCGGTGGAATCACACGAATCATATGCCCATTTGTTTGCCCAGACATTGGCGGAAGTCGGAAAACTGGATATGGATTTGCACCTGACTCGCTGGAGTGTAAAGCCATATCCAAGCTTCACGAGAATTAGTATTCAGTCGCTCCACGAGCGCACGACCAAATCGCTAGTTTTCTTTGTTTGGGACTGGTTTGAAGCCATGGCTCAAGACGCAGACATCGCGTTTGAGGAGCAAATTGAAGTATTGCAGAACATGTTCCGGCAATCAGTCTATGGTGGTCCTACAGTCTACGCCTTACTGCGCACAGCTGCAGATAAAGGTATTCCCACGTTTTATCTGTGGGATGAAGGATTGATGCAGTACGGCTATGGGAAGAAGCAGTTTCGTGGTGTTGCAACAACATTTGATACCGATAGCCACTTAGATTCAGACTTCACCACCCGTAAGGACGAATGTAAGGCATTCTTAAACACCTTGGGCTTTCCAGTGCCTAAGGGTGATATTGTCCGCTCCTTGGAGGGGGCTTTGGCAGTAGCAAGAGAGATTGGCTACCCAGTGGCAGTTAAACCTGTAGTTGGTCACAAAGGAATTGGGGTGACGGCAGATGTGCAAGACTCAGAGGAACTAAAATCTGCCTTTTACAGAGCCCTCAGTGCTATTGCTGAAGAACAGCCAAAGCAGATTATTGTCGAGAGGAGCATCTCTGGGGCAGATTTCCGCTTGCTCTGTGTTAACGGCAGATTTGTTGCCGCTACTGAACGCCGTCCAGCATCGGTTGTCGGTGATGGTAGATCCACTATTGCTGAGTTGATTCAGCGCGAAAACCGAACAAAAGCTCGGAGGGACACACCAACTTCGGCGTTGAGTAAAATACAGAGCGACGAGGCAATGGAGATGTACCTAGACGCCCAGGGTTTATCCTTAAATAGTGTCATCGAAAGAGACCGCATCGTCTATCTACGCAAAGTTGCTAACTTATCAGCTGGCGGCGTCAGCATTGATGCAACGCATAACATTCACCCTGATAACGTCATCTTAGCGCAGGACATCGCGCAGCATTTCCGACTCACTTGCCTTGGTATTGATGTAATCGCCCGCGATCTTTCCCAATCCTGGAAGTCCAGTAACTTTGGCATTCTAGAGATCAATGCCGCTCCAGGCATATTTATGCATCTTAACCCCGCTGTTGGTGAAAGCATTGATGTCCCCTCCCATATCCTAGAAACCTTCTTTGAGTCTGGGGTTGCCGCCAGAGTACCGATCGTCACCTTCAACCAAATTTCTGTCCAAGAACTGCAAGAAACTATTGACCACATTCTTTCGCAACACCCCAACTGGACAATTGGCGCTGTTTGTCACGATGCAGTTTTCATCAACCGCTCAGAGAAAATTCTGAACCAGGATTACAATACCAACGTCCAAAACTTGCTGCGTAATCCCAAGCTCGATCTACTCATTGTTGAATATGTAGAAGGCGTCTTGGAAACTGAGGGCATGTTTTATCAAGGCAGCAATTTGGTAGTCCTAGACAATCCTACGGAAACCGAGATGGTATTGGCACGAGACGTTCTCGAAAACTCTGCTGTCGTTATTAAGGAAGGAAACCAAATCTCTATTCAACGTCAAGGTTTGATAGAACAGTATGAACTCGGCTCAGCAGAACCATTTACACGTGTCTATCTTAAGGAACTCGGAACGCTCTTTTAACCAGGAGTAGAGTTCTAAATCTCTTTGGGTATTCCTCCCTATCTACTTGGGGGAATCTCCTAGTTTTGTTTCTTTGCTAAATTTTATATGGTTACAGTATAGCTCGATATAAATCTAAAGATTTTGAGGTCGTTTAATTTCAAGACGTTAGATTGAAGCTTTTCTCATTCAAGCTGGGGAGCTTAATTGGTATTCAAGTTCGGGTGATTGATGAAAGTCCTGTTTTAATAGAGGACTAGCTGTTGGCGTCCTGACAAAGGTTACGGTTTAGGCTATTAAGTCAATAATTCAATTTTCCTTCCATCGCTTGAAGCGCAAAGATTTCAATTTAGTACTTTAAGTAAATTTCTCAAATAAGAGTCTCCTGTTTAAGATTAGTCAGAGACCTAACTAAAATTCATACATCTTGGATAGACACTTTTATCGAATGAAACTCCCCGGTGAGCATTCGATACTGGTTTCATTCAACTTTAGAAGTAGCACCAACAACAAAGAACATCAATATCGGAAC
>JAFAVL010000146.1 GCA_019242465.1 Chroococcidiopsidaceae cyanobacterium CP_BM_RX_35
TAATTCTTCCTGATCTGCTAGATTCTGCTCAATGAGATAAGCAGCAAATTTCTTAATGGGGTCACGGGCAAACCAGAGTTCTTTCTCGGCTTTGGCACGTAGCGTATCTGGGTCAGCTAATGAATGACCGCGAAAACGGTAGGTCAGAGCTTCAATTAAAGTTGGACCTTCACCCGCTCGGGCTCTAGCAACTGCTTCTTTGGCTACCGCTCGTACTGCTAACACATCCATCCCGTCTACTTCTACTCCCACCATGCCAAACACACTAGCTTTCTTGTAGATTTCTGGCTGAGAGGTTGCCCGTTCATGAGCCATGCCAATTGCCCACTTGTTATTCTCTACTACATAAATGATTGGCAATTTCCAAAGTGCCGCCATATTTAAGCATTCAAAAAACTGACCGTTGTTGGCAGCACCATCGCCAAAAAAACAAGCTGTTACTTGAGCGGCATTTGTCTCTCCCAATGCTTCACGGCGATATTTACTTTGAAAAGCGGCACCAGTAGCAACAGGAATCCCCTCAGCGACAAAAGCATAGCCTCCCAGAAGACGGTGTTCAGCCGAAAACATGTGCATGGAGCCGCCGCGCCCCTTACTACAGCCCGTAGCTTTACCAAACAACTCTGCCATCACTTCTTTGGCAGGTACTCCCGCACTCAAGGCATGGACGTGGTCGCGATATGTACTGCAAACATAATCCTCCCCTGGGCGCATTGCTTGAATAATACCAGTCGAAACAGCCTCCTGACCATTGTATAGATGAACAAATCCAAACATTTTGCCAAGGTAGTACATTTCGGCACACTTATCTTCAAAGAAGCGCCCTAGAATCATATCTTCGTACAAAGATAACCCTTCGGCTTTAGTGATTTGGACTTGAGCCGCCTGAAAACTCGGTAACATTCGTTCTTGAACCATGAGCCTTTCCTTTTCTCGTTACACTTGCCAATGTCCACTTCAGAATAGTCAGGATTACCTGAGTTTTTCAAGAGAACTAACTGCTGTAACCAACAGGCAGCCATTAAATTGTAAATTTAATAATCTTTATCAGAGCTAGCAACCTTAAAATTCCGTATAAAAATAGTAACTTTTGCTGAGAAGATAACACGTTATGATCGAGACACGCTAATTCAGCCTGAAGACTGGGGACAAACTGTCGATTTAGTTACAGAAGCGCTGGGGACGTAAACTGTGCGAATTCCGCTCGATTACTACCGAATCTTGGGGCTGCCAGTTCAGGCAAGTCACGAACAGTTGCAGCAGGCTTACCTCGATCGTACTGTGCAGTTGCCACGACGAGAGTATTCTGAGGCAGCAGTCGCAGCTCGCAAACAACTTTTAGAAACTGCCTACGCAGTGCTATCTGATCCTAAACAACGCGCTTACTACGATACTAGCTATCTTACCCACACTTATAGTTCCGAAGCTCAGAGTCCAACTGGGGGCAAAATCACTGGACACTCTGAAAGGCTTGCAGTTGCTGTTGCCCCCCATACCTCAGGTATCGAAATACCAGACGAGCAACTTGTTGGTGCCTTGTTGATTTTGCAAGAGTTAGGAGAATACGAACTGGTATTACAGCTGGGCCGTCCTTACCTTATTAGTAGCATTAGCCCGGAAGCTGGAGTCAGAAATATACCCGCTCAAGTCCAGTCAGATATTGTGCTGACTGCCGCCCTTGCCTATCTGGAACTAGGTCGCGAACAATGGCAACAAGGTAAGTATGAACATGCGGCAGTCTCCCTGGAAGCTGGTCAAGAATTACTGTCACGCGCAGAGCTATTTCCTCAGATTCAAGCTGAAATTCAGGCAGATCTTTGCAAATTGCGTCCTTACCGCATTCTTGAGTTACTGGCACAACCCGAAGAAAATGTGACAGAACGACGACTAGGTTTGCAGCTTTTGGAAAAGCTCTTACAGGTGCGTGGTGGGATTGATGGTACTGGCGAAGACGGATCAGGTCTTAGCATGGATGACTTTCTCCGCTTTATCCAGCAGCTGCGGAGCCACCTAACACTAGCAGAGCAACAAAATTTGTTTGAGCCTTATCAACGTTCCTCCGCTGTCACTGCTTATTTGGTTGTCTATGGGCTAATCGCTCAGGGGTTTGCCCAACGGTTACCTGCCTCGATTGCCAGAGCCAAATTGCTATTGCTGCGTCTAGGTAAGCACCAAGATTTACATTTAGAACAAGCAGTTTGTGCGCTGCTACTAGGTCAGACACAACAAGCAAATAATGCCATAGAATTGAGCCACGAGTATGAAACTCTAGCCTTTATTCGAGAACATTCGCAAGGTTCTCCAGATCTGCTACCAGGACTGTGTCTTTATAGCGAACGCTGGTTACAAACCGAAGTGTTTCCTCACTTTCGCGATCTAGCCCAACAACAGGCTTCTCTCAAAGATTACTTTGCTGATGAGCAGGTGCAATCCTACTTGGAAGCGCTGCCAATAGAGACGGAGACTACCCTGACTGCCTCATCTGCCATCTCCAGCAGCGAATCAGAATTATTGTCCCAATCGAGTCATCGCAGTCTCAAACAGCAGACACGAGAAAAGGCAAAAGATATCCAGCCCCCAAGTCAACCTAGGTCTGCCACTGCGATCTTAAATGTTAACCCTCCAGATGCAGTAGTACCTGCGGCAGCACGCTCTTCCCGTGAGGCGAATTCACTTGATAACAATCATCGACCACAAAGCTCAAAGCGACGAAGACGTAGCGACAGTTCGCAACGTAGGACAACTGGTGAAGCATTCCGTCGCTGGGGTAAGATTCGCCCTATAAGTTCTAGGC
>JAFAVL010000033.1 GCA_019242465.1 Chroococcidiopsidaceae cyanobacterium CP_BM_RX_35
TTTGTCAATAATCCGTTTGTGATTGGCGATGCTCACATCCGGTTTTATGCTGGTGTCCCTCTAATTATCCCGGATGGCTTTGCCCTCGGTACTCTCTGCGTCCTGGACCATGTGCCGCGAGAACTCAGCTATGAACAGCAAGAAGCGCTGCGGCTTCTGGCACTGCAAGTGCTAACGCAACTCGAGTTAAGGCGTAACTTAGCAGTTTTAGAACAGAACATTCTGGAGCGACAGCAGTCGGAAGCGCAACTGCGACATCATGTCTATCATGATGGGCTCACGGGTTTACCCAATCGGGCGCTATTGATGGAGCGATTAAGGTGTGCGCTCAACCGCTCCAAGCAGCACCAAAGCTTTGTGTTTGCCGTGCTGTTTATCGACCTAGATTGCTTTAAGGTGATTAATGACAGTCTCGGACACATGGCGGGAGATCAACTTTTGATTTCGATCTCCCAACGTCTGACAACTTGCTTACGCAGTGGGGATCTGGCAGCGCGTTTGGGAGGAGACGAATTCGCCATCCTGCTAGAAAATATTACAGATGTCAGTGATGCCATCAGCATTGTGCATCGGATGCAAGCAGCATTTGCTTCACCGATTCATCTCGGTGAACAAGAGGTATTTACCAGTTGCAGCGTGGGTATTGCCCTGAGTACTTCAGATTACGACCAGCCAGAAGACCTATTACGGGATGCTGACACCGCCATGTATCGCTCCAAGACATTAGGGAAAGCTTGCTATCAGGTATTTGATCCGCTATGCACGGACCAGACGGTAACGCTTTTACAAGAGATGCCTCTTTGATAGGCAACTGGAGGTGAAGAGTTTCGGCTTTGCTACCTACTTCCCATGCAGGTCAATCCAATCTTTCCCAATGCGAATTGTCAGGTCAGATTTCAGATCTCCTGTAGCGGCAACCTTGATGTTGCCCAAACCCAAGACTTTCTGGACAGCTGCTGCCCCAGCTAAGTTACCTTTCTGCACAATGATTTCGGTTTGGCGTTGCCGATTGTCAGACCAATCCGCCCCCCTATAAACATTGGTAAAGTTTTGCGCTTTGAGATATTTGCTCAGGCTTTGACTTGAGTCAGACTGCGTTGAGGTGTTTTGGATGGCAATTTTGAGCATAGTGGGTAAAGGCTTTTTGGCAACACCAATTGCTTTCACCGCAAAATAATCTGCCATTACCTGATTTATTGCCGCGGCATCAAGCCAGTAGCTGCTCGGATCTCGGCTGAAACGGCTGGTACTACCGGGCAGCAACAGCATTTGAAGATTTGCGGGCTCCACTCCCACACTAAAGTTCACTAGCGTGGTGATTTCTTCTAGGGTGAGATTGGTGTCAATGTACTTGAGCATGGCTCGACTCAGTTCAGGCAAACGAGGTAGCACAGTTGGACTGGAGAGGCGATCGCACAGCGCTTGCAGTAGTGCTTGCTGTCGCTGAATTCTGGCAATATCGCCAAGTCGAGAATTACTGAATCGGGCAAACTGTTCTGCCTGTTCACCATTCAAGGTTTGCCACCCTGGTTCGAGATCAATATCTGGATATTGGACGCTGTTAGAATCGATCCGTTGGGGAACAAAAACCTCTACACCACCTAGAAGCTCCACCAGCTCTCGCAAACCATCAGCAGTGATGCGGACATAGCCATCAATTGGTACATTGTTCAACGTCCGGCTAACTGTTCGCGCTGCTAAGGCTGAGCCTCCACGAGCGTTAGCAAGAGAGACTTTAGCCAGTCCAACACTGGGAATAACGACTTGGCTATCTTGTGGGATAAAAAGTACTTTCACAGAGTTATCTGTCGGGTCAAGACGCAACAGCAAAATAGTATTGCTAGGTTGATTGAAGTCTGTCGCACCAGAAACCGAGCCAAATCCCAGAACCAAAATATTCAGCGGTCGCGACAGCTGATATTGAAAGCTATTGCTCCAGAAATTGTTCTGAGATTTAGTGCCTTCCCAAGGAAATTGTTGTTTCTGATTCAATCTGTCGCGACCACTCCAGATTGGAGTCAGCAGTGCCACACTTGCCCCTAGCATCACAAAGCAGGTGAGTCCAAAGCCCCGGAACAGCCAGCGATTTTGTGGAAAAATAAATGATAAATTTCGTAGCCGAAATAAATTCTGTTTTTTACCTTTAAGCTGGCGTTTTTCCTCTGGCACAGTAGGCTGAGGTTCTAACCGTTTTTCCAACCGATTAACTTGCTTAACCACCACTATCTCCCTCCCCACACACGAACCCTTAGGCGTATCTTAATCGTAGTCCCTATTCCCCTACTCCCCCTACTCCCCCTACTCCCCTATTGCCAGCAGTAGAGGGCCTGCGTACTATAGAGTAGCTGCAATCTGGCTTTAACAAATATGAGTAGATCCTTGATACCTGTGATCCTAGCTGGTGGTAAAGGTGAACGCTTCTGGCCCCTCAGCCGCAAGCACCGACCCAAGCAGTTTTTAAGTCTAGATGGCAGCGGTAAGAGTCTCCTAGTAGCAACAGCTGACCGCTTGTTACCACTTGCTGGGAGCTGGGAACATTTGTGGGTGGTGACATCTGCCCAATTAGCAGCAGGAGTGCGAGAACAGCTACCTCAGCTGCCAGTAGAAAACGTATTGGCAGAGCCTGAGGGACGTGACACTGCCCCAGCAGTAGCTTGGTCTACGATGGAAGTTGCTAAGCGCTACGGGGAGGATACAGTTGTCGGTTTTTTCCCCGCAGATCCCTGGATCGAAGACCATTTGAGCTTTCAAAAAACTCTCCGGGCTGCTACTGAGTTGGCAGCAACCCAACCAGCTATTGTGACCTTAGGGGTCAAGCCTAGTTATCCAGCCACAGGTTATGGCTATATTGAGCAAGGCGATATGACCAGCAATGTTGGAGGGTTACCAGTATACCGCGTTAACCGCTTCACTGAAAAGCCCGATCGAGCAACTGCTGAGGCGTTCTTGGCAACAGGTCGCTTCTGTTGGAACAGTGGTATGTTCATTTTTCAAGCCGGAGTTGTGCTCAAGGAACTGCACATTTATGCTCCAGAAATCATCACACCTCTACAAGCCCAAGGACCAGTTGCCTACCCCCACCTGCCTAAAACGAGCGTTGACTATGCCTTGATGGAGAAAACTAAACTGGCGTATGTTTTGCCAGTAGACTTTGGCTGGGATGATTTAGGGGATTGGAATGCCATGGAGCGCTTGCTTAAAGGAGATGCCCTCAATGTCGAGTTGGCGAATCATGTCGGCATAGACACCCAGGGAACTATTCTCTATGCTAGCGACGATGCAGAAATAATTGTTACGATTGGCTTGGAGGACGTGGTGGTCGTGCGCGATCGCAACGCTACCCTGATTGTCAAAAAAGACCGCACCCAAGAGATTAAGCAGGTTCTTAAAACACTGCAAAGCAACCCAAAATTTCTAGAGTTCTTGTGAAAATTGAAGCTTTTGATAGAAAGGCGGGTACTGCTATTTTGGGTCAGAAAGTGTGTTCCTACTAATTGCGAGGCAACGTGTTCTTAACTCAAACCACTTCTCGTCAGCGAGAAATTATTGAAGTCGTCTTCCGCAATGGCTGGGAATATATGCGACGGTTGCTTACAGTAGGCAAAGCCGACGAACCCCAGCTACCGACACCAGCTGTTTTACGGAACATTCTGGTAGATTTGGGACCAGTCTATATTAAATTAGGTCAGTTGCTAAGTACGCGCCCTGATATCCTACCAGCAGATTACATTGAAGAACTGTCAACTCTGCAAGACGAGGTACCGCCAGTCGGCTGGGCAGAAGTTGAAGTTGTCATCCGCAAGCAGTTGCGCCGACCATTAGAAGAAACGTTTACCACAATCAATCCTATACCCGTTGCAGCTGGTTCTATTGCCCAGGTACATCGAGCAACGTTAGCAGATGGTCGTGAAGTCGCACTTAAGGTGCAACGCCCTGGGATTGATGCAACCATTGCCCAGGATGTCTCTTTAATTAAAGGGTTGGCAGATTTGGTGGCTCGTACCGACTTTGGACGAGACTACGAGGTTGTTGCCTTAGCAGATGAATTTAGCCAGGCGCTAGCAGCAGAGCTAGACTTTATCCGAGAAGCTAGCTTCACTGAGCAGCTTCGACGTAATTTATCGACAAGCCGCTGGTTTGACCCTCAACAGCTAGTGGTGGCGGAAATTTATTGGGATTTGACTACAGAAAAGTTGCTAGTGATGGAGTGGTTAGATGGGGTGCCGCTGTTATCAGCACATCTCAAGAGTGATGAGAATGGCAAAGATCCTGCGGTAGAGCGAGGAGCGATTACCACCCTCCTATTCCGCGCCTTCTTTCAGCAGCTCTACATTGATGGATTCTTTCATGCTGACCCCCATCCAGGCAATCTATTTTATCTCAAAGATGGGCGAATAGCAATGTTGGACTGTGGAATGGTGGGACGCCTTGACCCTCGCACCCAGCAGATTCTCACAGAGATGCTTTTGGCAATCGTAGACTTAGATGCTCAGCGCTGTAGTCAACTGACACTGCAATTGGCGGATTCTGCCCAGCATGTGAATTTATCTCACCTGGAGAATGACTACGATCGCATGTTGCGCAAGTACTACAACCTGAGTCTGTCTCAAATTAATTTCAGTCAGGTATTTTACGAAGTGCTGCAAGTCTCCCGGAACAATAAAATTCGGCTGCCTAGCAACTTGGGCTTGTATGCAAAAACTTTAGCTAATTTGGAAGGGGTGGCTCGCACCTTCAACCCACAGGTTAATCTCTTAGATGAGATCAAGCCTTTGATCACAGACTTGTTTCGGCGGCAGTTGTTTGGCGCTAACCCAGTACAGTCGTTGTTGAGAACAGCCCTGGATTTGAAAAGTCTCTCGTTACAAACTCCCCGCCATCTTGAGCTGTTATTAGACCGTATGACTTCTGAAACTTTGCAGTGGAATCTATCACTGCGAGGCTTAGACGATCTACGCCGCAGTGTCGATGATTCTGCTAATCGGCTTTCTTTTAGCATTTTAGTCGGTTCGCTAATTATGGGTGCAGCACTAATCTCAAGCAGAGCCCAGACAACAGAACTATCTTGGCTAAGTAGTGTTTTGTTTGCTGTTGCTAGTCTGTTAGGGCTATGGTTGATTTTTAGTATTCTCCGCTCTGGGCGTTTGAGGTAAGGCTCCTCTATTAACAATACACAAGAGTCCTATTTCTATATCTTTTGAGAAAACGAAATTTTGATGCTGCTTCTCCGATTAGCCTCAGAACTTTGGTTATTGAAATGTTGGTTAATGCAGACTGCATACACGAGATGAATTGACCAATTTCGGGACAATAAGTAAAGCCTTTAACTCTACATTTCAACCTCTAACTTCTTTAGCTATGAGTTTAGGTTTTGAATCAGGTTGGCTCTACTCTCAAAGTTGCATTCAAAGTTCTTTCCATTGAGAGAAATGGTAGCATAATTAAGTTCCAATCCGTGTCAACAGGCGAAAGCTAAAGCTACTGAATCCATGCTCTGTAGTTTTAACCAATTCAGCGAAATTTTTGCTACTTGCCAGCACAGTAAGGTGGGCAAGCTTTTGCCTGATGCTCTGTACGTCCATATTTCAGCGTTACAAGTTCTAGATCCTCTGTTACAAGACTACGAGAGTGAAGCTCGTCAGATTGCCCGTGATGTTGAAGGCGCAACGCTTGTCAAGTTCAGTATCAGCAAACCCAGTATCTCTTACTTGTTCTATCCAGAATTTGATGCCGATCCCCATCCGGCTCTACAGACTAGTATTCGAGTTAATTTAAACACTCGCGAAGTAAACTACCGCGACTACAGCAACACAAATAACCCATTCATTCTGCATCGTAAGGAGACATTCGTTACCCCGGACTATTCCCACTACCAGCAGTTTGCAGTATTGACTCGTCAAGAAGAAGCGTTAGGACTGCTGGATAATCCTCGTGCGATCGGTACTCGGTTGACATGGGAGGAGCGAATAGCACAGTTCAAGGTCACATTTCAGGGGCACAGCCTGGTTCATCGCTCGCTTGTCACTCAGACTTCCTCAATCAAGATTGACCGACATAAAGCAGCAATCGCTCGCAACGATTTCTCCAAGCCCATGCGTCTAGCCTTGGAAACAAGTCTTTTCACTCCAGAAACAACGTTTTTTGACTATGGCTGCGGTTTCGGGGGAGACATCGAGCGGGTTACCAAATTAGGTTACACCAGTTCCGGGTGGGACCCTTTTTATCGCTCTGATACACCCCTGACTGCGGCAGATATCGTTAACTTGGGCTACGTCATCAACGTGATTGAATCCCAAGCAGAGCGGCGAGAGGCATTGATTAAAGCCTGGGAACTAACTTACAAGGTTCTGATTGTGGCAGCGCAAGTTTTGATTACTCAAGGGAACAGCCAGATTGCCTATGGCGATGGGGTAATCACGACGCGAAATACGTTTCAGAAGTATTACGATCAGGAGGAACTGAAGCTCTATATCGACCAAGTACTGGGCGTCGATGCGGTGCCCGTGGCTCTGGGGATCTACTTCATCTTTCGAGATGAAGCACAAGCCCAAAGTTTCCGAGCATCTCGGTTCCGATCGCGTGTCTCGGTTCCAAAGATTGAACTCGCTAGCAAGCGATTTGAGGACTATAAAGAACTTTTAGCTCCCCTAATGGCGTTTGTGACTGAGCGAGGACGACTCCCAGTTAAGGATGAATTACCAGAAGAGGAAGCATTGAGCGCTGAATTCGGCAACTTGCGCCGCGCCTTCCAGATTGTTCTACAAGCAACAAATCCTCAACAGTGGGATGAAATCACCGAGCGTCGTCGTCAGGATCTTTTGGTTTATCTTGCCCTTTCCCACTTTAGCCGTCGTCCCAAAGCGCGAGATTTAGCTCCAGATGTTCGCAACGATATTAAGTGCCTTTTCGGTAGCTACCACCAAGCCGGCACTGCGGCTGATATCATGCTGATGAGTGTGGGGAATTTAGAGACAATCGCAGAACGCTGTCAGAGTAGCCTAATTGGTAAGAAGCTTCCGAATTCTCTTTGGGTTCATGTTTCGGCGCTCGAAGCTCTTGAACCGTTACTACGTCTCTACGAGGGTTGTGCTTCTCGCACGCTCGGTCGTCCAGAAGAGGCAACGGTCGTCAAGTTTCACTTCCGCAAGCCTAAGATTACTTATCTGTTCTACCCGGACTTCGACACCGCTCCTCATCCTGCATTGTACACGAGTATGGAGATCGATCTGCGGGATTTGCACGTTCACTACCAGGAGTATGATCCAAATGACAATCCGCTCCTGCTGCACCAAAAGGATTTGCTAGTCAAGTCGGACTACCCCCTCTACGAGAAATTTGCCAAGTTGAGTCGGCAAGAGGAGGATTGGGGATTGCTAGATGATTGGAAGGCAATTAGCGATCGCCAGGGTTGGTTAAAATGTCTGGAAGACCACTGTGCTGAGTTGAGAGGGCATAGAGTAGTTTGGCGGAAGGACGCCGATCCTTATCAGGTAAAGTTAGTACGCTCTGTAACTAGGGCAAAGCAGGCGAGGCGAAAAAGTGAGGAATAGTGATGCTTGACTTAACCAAAGTCCAGTTGATTGCCCAATCTTATTCTTCTCTTGGACTGGGACAATATTCAGCTAATTTCAGTCTAAGTAATTTTTACATCTAAAGGACTGTAAAAGCCTTGATTTCTGGTTCTTACAGTCCAAGTAATTATTACTCTTGATCGCGTCTCCCACTCTCGATGGGGGCAACACAGGATCGCACAGTACTCATAATTTGCTGCATGGAGCTAATACGGCAGCTTTGCGCAGATCACTTGTTAGCTGACCCTGGTTCACTGAGCTGGCGGTGCTGCTCCGCATTGACGGTATCAGGCAAGACCTTGCTCACGTTGCCCTGAAGCTTAGTCTTGAGCGAACCCGCGATGATATCATCCTTGCCTGCCATTAGGGCCTCAAAACCCTGCTTGGCGACTTCAGCCGGGTCATCCTTTTGACTTGCACCAACTTTAGTGTCGTCCATACCCGCGCGGTGGAAGAAGTTGGTATCGGTTGGTCCGGGCATGAGCGCGGTAACGGTTACGCCCGTATCCTTTAACTCGTTACGCAACCCCTCCGAGAAGGAGTGTATAAACGCCTTGGAGGCTGAGTAGACTGCCTCGAACGGACCAGGCATCAGGGCAGCAATGGACGAAGTAAAGAGAATTCGACCCTTGCCACGCTCAACCATATCCTTCACAACCCGCTTGGCAAGATGTACAGAAGACACAACATTCAGGTTGATGAGATTGAGTTCATCCTGTAAGTTGGTCTCGCGTGCAAAGTCACCGCCGACACCAACACCCGCATTGATCGCAATCGCGTCCACTGGTCTATTAGTTGCCTTAATCTGGTTGTAA
>JAFAVL010000458.1 GCA_019242465.1 Chroococcidiopsidaceae cyanobacterium CP_BM_RX_35
CGATGTTCCCTACACTCTAGGCATTAATCCCCGTTCCTATCAAGAGCCTTCATCTTCCAGAGCCACGGGTGACGATCACTGCACTCAAGGCTTTACCTATACCTTCGCTATGGAGGCAACTAAGGAGCCGCAAGCCAATCCAATGCCGCCATTTTATCCCCAATATGCTCCTTACTATAGCTATGAGTCACCGCGACTAGCCAACTTTCCCTTAGTTTTCACCTATCGGCGCATTTGGGATCCTCATCCTGGGAAACCCGCTAAATTCGGCGGCATTGAATTTACAACTCCCACACCAGGCGACATTTCTATGCAGAACTGGACTTGGGGTAACGATTACCGTCCAGGCACCGTCGCAGATAACCTGATTTACACTCGCGAGCAGTTGCAAGCTACTGGTCAACTGCAACTAGGGGGATGGATGGGAGGACTCAGAGAGGAGAGCCTCCGTCATGCAGAGGAAAACGCTAAGGGTTATTTCTACTGGCTTGTCGCTGGGACAACTGATTCCCAATTGGGTGCAGGTGTGAAGCAGCCCGAACCCAATAATCGTTATCTAACAGGATTAGATTCTCCCATGGGTACAGTACATGGATTGTCCAAGTACCCTTATATCCGAGAAGGACGACACATTATTGGTCGTCCTGCCTGGGGATGGCCTCAAGGCTTTGGAGTATCGGAAATTGACATCTCCCGTAAAAACTTCCTGCAAGACTATTACCACCAAGCCCTGTCCCCAGACTCATTTTTTAGTATGCAAGCGGCGCTAGCTGGGCTACAAGCAACGGCTGTAATCGCCGGGACTGAGCCAGTGTCACAGGTCAAATTACGGACTCGCTCCACTATTTACCCTGATTCTGTCGGCATTGGTTTCTATCCTATCGACTTCCATCCTTGCATGGCTATGACTCCACCAGAACTTCCTGGTAACTTTGACTATCCAGGTGAGCGGCGTGGCGGTGACCAAACTTATCCGTTTCAGATTCCCTTACGGGCAATGATTCCCCAGAAAATTGACAACATGTTAGTAGTCGGTAAAATTATTGCCACTAGTCACATTGCTGGAGCTGCCTATCGCGTACATTCCTTTGAATGGTCATCTGGGGCAGCTGCTGGTACTACTGCTGATTTTGCTTTGGCAGAAGCGATCACACCTTACCAGTTGGTGGAGCAGCTTCCTAGACCAGAACCACTCCTGGAGATATTGCAACACCGCTTAGAGCAAAATGGCAATCCCATTGCCTTTCCTGATACTTCGATTTTCAACAACTCTTGGCAAGATTGGAAATAGGTCGCATTATCTTTCCCTATCTTTCCCTACTACCTTTTCCGCTATGCTTGAAATGTAGTTATGTTAAGTTGTTTTCGGGAACTGTCCTATGCCTAGGATACTCTCAGCAGATGTTCAAGCAATGGCAACAGCACCGACAGTAGCACCTGAACGGTCTAGTCAAGTTACCCGCCAGCTCTATCCGAACTACAAAGTAATTGTGTTGAACGATGATTTCAATACATTCCAGCATGTCGCTGAGTGCTTAATGAAATACATTCCTGGAATGACAGGCGATCACGCTTGGGAACTGACAGTTCAGGTTGACGCTGAGGGTCAAGCTATTGTCTGGATTGGTCCCCAAGAGCAAGCAGAACTCTATCATCAACAACTGAGGCGGGCGGGCTTAACTATGGCTCCATTAGAGGCAGCATAAATAGCTATGGGCAAATCCACCAGCGGGAGGCTAGTTTGGAACCATTCCACCCACCTTCCTGGACTAATTTCAATTCTAGAGCGTCTGACGCAGCAGGACTGTATTCAGACTATTACACCAGGAGTCATAGGTCGGGTTAAGGGGCACTGTCCCCAGATGCAAGTACGAGTGTCAGTGCCAATTCGGGGAGGGTTCAAGCTCATAGCGCGGCAGGGTAAGACGGTGCAAGAAGTGTTTGTCCTGACAACTTTGAGCCAGGACAAAATAGAGGAAGCAATTGCCAAAGCTATGAAAAACTGACGTTTCCTAATTAATCAGTCCTCAACGTGCCGGACTGCAAACCGACTGAGTGGAAGACTGAGGACGCAAGCAAAAGTCAAAAAGTAAGAGAAGGCAGCAGTTAGCTTGAGGCTTAACAGCACAAGCTCCCATTCAGGTAAACACATTTTTTGGATACCGACAGCCACGCAGTAGACCATCCAGTACGAAAAACTCATGCTGAGCAGCGCTCGCTCTGTTGCTTCCAACTCATCTGCTGGAGCTTGGTTGCCATTAGACATGAGGAGAAGACCAGCAATACAGGCAGCGAAGGAAATCAGCACCAGATAGTCATGCCAGCTTAAATTTAGCATTTGCATAAATCTGCATATTCCAAAATTTTCAATCGCTAATCAGTCTAGAGGACTAGTGTTCTGTGATACAAAAATAGTTACAAACTGCAATAGATTACGTCCAATTTGCAAAGAATCGCAATAATACAGCAATATACTCAGCAGGGCTTGGCTTGCTACTGTTCTGCACGAAATGCTCAAGGGTCGTATGGTCCTCTAACAGCTACTTCCTGCAGCTTCACAGGCACCAATGCTAACCCAACTGCTAAAACCATCTGCCCAATGTTCCTTTTTCCATATAGGCGCCTGATGTTTCAGCGTGTCAATTGCATAGCCACAGGCAGTAAATGCTTCTGCGCGGTGGGGACAGCCTACTGCCACTAAAACGCTGATTTCCCCAATCTGCAAGCGTCCAATCCGGTGATGGATAACGACCCGGTTCACATCAGACCAATTCGTGCGAATGTCATTGGCAATCTGACGAAATATCTGGAGTGCCATGGGTTCATAGGCTTGATACTCCAACGATACCACAGGTTTGCCATCGGTTTGATTGCGCACCGTCCCACTCATAACCACTACCGCTCCATTAGCTGGGGCATCTGCTAAAGCGTAGACTTCCTCCAGTGACAAGGGAGCAAAGGTGATCGCCAAGCTATCTTCTGCTCTGGCTTTAACTGAGGAGAGAGGCATAGTCACTTCATGCATAACGTTTTCGGCAATTAGTCTTTAAGAAGACATAAATCTATTTTGCAAGAGATAGAGCGCTACTGCTGCTCTGCTCTAGTGAATACATCCAGTTAGTTTTACAACTCATGAATGCAAACTTCAGGCTGGTAGTGTTCAACTTGTGTCGTACTTTGTATCTTTTGCTATAATTAATTCGATATTTACCATCAGTTTATTTTACATAACTTCATCTTTTAACATTAAACTACTGAAAAATACTACTATAGTTAGAGTTAGATTTACTGCTGCTTTGATATTAATCGTTTTTTGGAACTGAATTGGCAAGGATTGAGTCATCGATACAACGCCCGGCAACGGGGTCACCGTTTTCAAAGGAGGTTGCCTCCACCAAGCGAGCAGGTGACGCGCTTTGAAGCTGCAATTGACCCCTTGCGGTTAAACAATAGTGGCTTTACAAAGAAAAACATTTTCAGAGCATTTACCAAAAAACTATGGCAAGTGCTGCCATTTTGAGCGCCAGAGGGGGTTTGATGAAAAATCTCAACCAATCGGATAAATTCCCAATTGCTATGCGGACAAGTGAGCAAATTAGGGCAGAAATTGAGGATAAACTTGGTTTTTTTCCGCCTTTTTTTGCTCCAGCACAGCAAAACCCAAGCATTTTGGAAAATCTTTGGCAACAGACAGTGCATGCTGATGGCAACAACCCTCTACCATCCCTATTTAAGGAAAAGCTTGCAGCTTATCTTTCGCGTTACTGCAATGTTCCCTACTCAATAGTTTGCCATAGTTGTTGCCTATATTCTCTAGGGATGAATGCCCAAGAGGTGCTGGAGTTACTGAAATCGCCTCCTCCTATTGAAACGGACATAGACGCATACTTGAGAACGCTGGCTCTGACACCTGGCATATTAACAGCATTGCTAGCAAATCCAGTAGTTGAAGAGAGTCTACTATGTTGTGCAATATTTATTTTCTTAGAACAAGACCAAGCAGATTATTGTCGAAATGAACTGCGTCGGATTCTAGGGTCTATAGACTACCAACACCTGGTCACGTTTATTGCTTACATTAAGACATGCCACATCTGGATAGAAGCCAACCCAGATATGGATTATGCAGCCGACAAGCGAATTCAGGAAAATCTGGCCGCGTTGCTGGAAGAACCCGATTTAGCAGATTTCTTCAGCAACTACCCAGAGCATGTGAGGCGCGAACGCCAAAGCCAGGTAGAACAGCTAGTTCAAGACAGAAATAGCTCCACAACAGAAGTCGCACTGCGACAGCAAATTGAGCGGGAGCGACTGGTAGTAGAAATTGCCCAACGCATCCGCAAGTCTTTGAACCTTGATGAGATTCTTCAAACTACAGGGTCAGAAGTGCGGCAGTTTCTGCAAGTCGATCGAGTATTCATTTACCGCTTTGAGCCCGACTGGGGTGGCACTGTTGTCGTAGAATCGGTAGGCTCTGGTTGGCAACCAATACTTGGCAGCAGTCTCAAAGATCCCACCTTTGCAGAAGCATATATCCAGCCCTACAAGCAAGGTCGGATTCAAGCTACAGCCGATATCTATGCCGGAGGGCTAACCCCATGCTATATCGATTTTTTGGCTCAGTTTCAAGTGAGAGCCACTTTGGTGGTCCCAATTTTGCAAGGAGAGGAGTTGTGGGGCTTGCTTGTCGCTAACCACTGTTTAACACCAAGACAGTGGCAACAGCTGGAGATCGATTTGCTCAAACAATTGGCAACCCAGGTGGCGATCGCTATCCAGCAGTCTGAACTATATCAGCTCTCCCGCTCGGAACTGGGTGATCGCCAGCGAGCGGAACAAGCACTCTCTGTATCACTCAAAGATTTGGCAGATATGAAGTTTGCCCTAGATCAGTCTTCTATTGTGGCAAGTACTGACTACAAAGGAACGATTAATTATGTCAACGATAACTTCTGCAAAATCTCAAAATATTCCAGAGAAGATCTGATTGGGCAGGATCATCGCATTCTCAATTCTGGTTACCACTCACAAGAATTTTTTAGAGAAATGTGGGCGACAATTGCCAACGGGCAAGTTTGGAAAGGTGAGATTAGGAACCGCGATCGGGATGGAACCTTTTACTGGGTAGATACAACTATTGTGCCCTTCTTGACTGAAGTGGGACAACCATATCAGTATGTAGCAATTAGTAGAGATATTACAGCGCGCAAGCGAGCCGAAGTCCAAATTCAAGAACAGACAACTCTCTTGGATCAATCCCAAGACGCCATTCTGGTTCTCGATATGGAAGGTCAAATCTGCTTTTGGAACAAAAGTGCTAATCGCTTATTTGGCTGGACAACTGCTGAAGCAATTGGCACAAAAATTGAGAAATTAGGATTTAAGCATTCACCTCAACTCCAAGCTGTTCAGAAGGTTGTTAGCCAAGTAGGCGAATGGCATGGTGAGTTGCATCCAGTCACGAAATCTGGTCAAGAAATCATCGTTGAAAGCCGCTGGACGCTAGTGCGCGACTCGGAAGACAAGCCTAAATCTATCCTCGTCGTTAATACCGACATCACAAAGAAAAAACAACTCGAAGCCCAGTTTCTTAGAGCACAGCGGATGGAGAGCATAGGCACACTGGCTGGCGGCATTGCTCACGATTTGAACAACGTACTGACGCCAATCATTGCCTCAGCGCAACTCCTGCTTTCCAACCAACTCAACGATCAGAAGCGACATCGGCTACTAACGACAGTAGAAACTAGTGCTAAGCGTGGAGCCGCCTTGGTCAAGCAAGTCCTGTCCTTTTCGCGCGGAGTCGAGGGTAGGTTTACTATCTTGCAACTGAGGCACCTGCTGTCAGAAATTCAACAAATAGTTAAAGAAACTTTCCCCAAAGCGATCGAATTTAGGATGCTGCTGCCGCCTGAATTGTGGGTTGTCTCTGGCGATGCCACCCAACTGCATCAAGTCTTCATGAATCTGTGTGTCAATGCCCGCGACGCTATGCCCTACGGCGGCAATCTCACAATTACCGCCGAAAACTTGTCCATCGACCA
>JAFAVL010000711.1 GCA_019242465.1 Chroococcidiopsidaceae cyanobacterium CP_BM_RX_35
CCGGATGCGAAATACCTATATTGCCACAGGAGACTACTCCGTCGAAGAGCTGTTTGCCTCGGTAGACAAAGGTATCTACTGTAAAAGAATGGGTGGCGGCAGCGTTGGGGCTACTGGACAGTTTAACTTTTCTGTGGAAGAAGCCTACCTGATTGAGAACGGGAAAATTACCAAACCACTGAAGGGAGCCACACTGATTGGTGAAGCTAAGGAAATAATGAACAAAATCTCCATGTGTTCTCAAGACTTAGCACTGGCAGCAGGCTTCTGTGGTTCAATCAGCGGCAGTATCTATGTAACAGTAGGGCAGCCCCATATCAAAGTGGATTCTATCACCGTAGGGGGTCGCTAGAATTTTGGAATCTAAAACTTGTTCCCCCTAATTCAAAACCTAAAATCCAAAATTGATTATGCCGAACATTAATGACCTGGCAAATCAGGCTCGCTCCTGTGCTGCTCAGCTTGGTATCCACAAATTTGACATCTATGGTTCAACTGTAGATGAAACTAGTGTTCAAGTGGATCGAGGAACTTCTAAACAAGTCAAAGCTTCAAACCGCTCTAGTGTTACTGTTCGAGTCTGGAATGAAGACCAGACAATGGGCATTACTACTACGACAGACTTAGAGCCGAGTGGAGTTGAATTAGCCTTGAAAACTGCTTACGAGGCAAGTTTTTTTGGCGTCAAGGAACATGTCCCTGATTTTAGCCCAGAGGCTGCTGTCCCGATTGCCAATAGTGACGCTAAAACGCCACAAGCAGATGTCTCAGAACTCATGACAACGCTGCTTGAAGTAGAAAAAGAGCTACTGGCAGCCCACCCAGCGATCACAGGAGTGCCTTACAACGGTTTGGCGCAAAGAGATATAGATAGGGTTTACTTGAATAGCAACGGTGCAGTTAGAACCGAAGCTCGCTCCTACGCCTCAATCTACCTTTATACGAAAACAGAAGAGGATGGGAAAAAGCCACGCAGTGCCGGAGCTTTTAGAATCAGCCGAGATTTACCCCAACTAGATATTGACGGTTGTCTGAAAGAGACTGCCGAGAAGACTATCAGCCATTTGAACTACGAAAAAGTCAAGTCTGGCAAATATAGAGTTGTTTTCTCGCCGGATGCCTTCCTTAGCTTGCTAGGTGCTTTCTCTAACATCTTCAACGCTCAGAATATTCTAGATAAACAGAGTCTCTCCACCCCTGACTCCCTAGGGCAGCAAATTGCTTCTTCCCTTCTCTGTATCTACGACGATGCTCTACATCCAGATAATGTGGTCGCGCCAACTTTTGATGGAGAAGGAACTCCAACCCGTCGGATTGAGCTGATGACCAATGGAGTACTGAGCGGCTTTCTTCATAGTGCTGGTACTGCCAAAAGACTTCAGCAAGAGCCTACGGGTCATGCTCAAATTGGTGCTAAAGTGACTGTTGGCTCACACTTTTATCACGTCTTTTCAGGAGCCCCGGCTGAGCAGCAGTACAGCTTGACTAACGCCCTCGATGTCATTGTAGTTGATGAGCTGCAGGCTCTCCATGCTGGAGTGAAAGCACTACAGGGTTCCTTTTCTCTGCCATTCACTGGCTGGATAGTGGAAAACGGGAAATACACAAGTATTGAGTCAGCAACTGTGGCGGGAGACTTTCTAAAACTCCTCCAGTCCATTATCTTTGTGGAAAAAGAGGTAGAACTTACTGCTGCTGGTGTATGTCCTAGAGTCTGGGTAGATGGTCTGTCGATTACTGGAGAGTAGGTTTGTGTTCCTAATGATATAGGAATTAGGCTATTTTCAGGAGTCAATACTAAATCAGAGGGGAATTTCTAGATCAAGAATCCCCCGTGGGTAGGAGGTTTGTTGGGTACTCAAAGGGAAGAATAATACAGACACTGATTCCTAATAAAGAATTAAATACTACTGTATACCTTTCGACTCCATGAGTGTGCAATTATCTCAATCTGATCATGTCCTTGTTGTAGATGATTCCCCTGACAATGTGTTTCTTGTGCAGACTATTTTAGAAGAAGAAGGTTACACAATTAGTACAGCGGAGGATGGTCCTTCTGCCTTGGCACAAATTGAACAATCTCCGCCAAATTTAATCTTGCTAGATATCATGATGCCCGGTATGGACGGATTTGAGGTCACTGGGCGCATCCGGCAAAATGCTGATTTGCCATTTATCCCAATTCTACTTATCACTGCCCATGACTCGCCTAGTGTGGCGCAGGGGTTAGATATGGGTGCGGATGATTTTATCCGCAAACCTGTTGAAGTCGATGAATTGCTAGCGCGAGTCCGCTCGTTGCTGCGGCTCAAACACAGTGTGGACGAGCGCGACCAAATTGCCCGTCAACGAGAGGATTTTGTCTCCCGCCTCACACATGATTTACGCACTCCCCTAATCGCGGCGGATCGAATGCTGAATCTGTTTCAGCAAGGAGCTTTGGGAGAACTCTCACCGACAATGCAAGAAGCGATCGCTACAATGACTCGCAGCAACGTTAACCTACTGTCGATGGTTAACACGCTACTCGAAGTCTATCGCTTTGAAGCTGGTCGCAAAACCCTGACTTTTACACCAATCGATTTGCAAGATTTGCTTGAAGAGGTTGTTAAAGAACTAACTCCTTTATCTCAGGAGAAAGGGCTGTTGCTGCAGCTAGAGCTTGGGGAATACAAAGCTTTACCAGCAGCCAAACGTACAGTCAGAGGTGATCGCTTAGAACTGCATCGGCTATTTGTTAACTTGGTAGGAAATGCCATCAAATTTACCGATGTTGGCTCAGTTATTATCCGCCTAACCCCGACTGCCGCTCCAGCGCTCGATGACAAAGAAAAACAAGCTGTCTTTGGTATAGCGATTGAGGTAGAGGACACAGGTATAGGTATTCCACTTGAGGAGCAAGCCACTTTATTTGAAAGATTTCGCCGTGGCAGCCATAAGCGCTCCGGTAGTGGTTTAGGACTTTACCTCTCCCGTCGAATTGCGGAAGCCCATCGAGGCACGATTGAGGTCAAATCCCAGGTTGGTAAAGGCAGTGTATTCACTATTCGTTTACCGATCCAAGCTAAATAATACTCTGGATGGGTACCTCACAAAATGAGGAGATGGGGAGATGAGGAGATGGGGCAATGAGGAGAATGCTGCTGATCTTGTGCGGCAGCAACGTAACTTTTTTGGTACTGACATAACTAAAGATGTTGCTTTTCGGATTGCACAACTAAGAACTCTAAAACGAGCAATTGCTGAGCATCAATCCGACATTATCAATGCTTTAAAAAAGGATTTGAATAAACCAGAATTTGAAGTTTACGCCACAGAGATTATTGCGATCCGAGAGATTAATTATGCAATTAAACATATAAAATTTTGGATCAAGCCTAAGCCAGTTACAATTCCAATTGAGCAATTTCCTGGATCAGCACAGATTCATTCAGAGCCCCTAGGAGTTGTGCTAATTATCGGTGCTTGGAATTATCCATTTCAACTGATGATTTCACCGCTAGTAGGAGCGATTGCCGCCGGAAATTGTGCCATTCTTAAACCTTCTGAACTTGCCCCTCATACCTCTCAGATTTTAGCTGATATTATCCAAAAGCATTTCGATTCAGCCTATATTACTGTCGTTGAAGGAAATGTGGAAACTAGCCAGCAGCTATTAGCGCAAAAGTTTGATCACATCTTTTTTACTGGTAGCGTACCAATTGGCAAAATTATCATGGCAGCAGCAGCCAAAAATTTAACACCTGTTACTCTAGAGCTTGGTGGCAAGAGCCCCTGTATTGTAGATTCTGACATTAATATTGAATATACTGCTAGACGAATTGCCTGGGGAAAGTTTCTTAATGCTGGTCAAACTTGTCTTGCTCCTGACTATCTTTTAGTTAATAAAACTGTTAAAGAAGAATTGTTGAATAACCTTAAAAAACATATTACTGAATTTTATGGGGAGCGCCCAGCTATTAGTCCTGACTATGCCAGAATTATTAATCAAAAACACTTCAACCGACTGGTTGGATTGCTACAAGCTGGTGAAATTCTTATAGGCGGAGAAACTGATGCAGCTAGCTGTTACATTGCTCCCACTGTCATTGATCAGGTTTCCTGGGAAGAGCCAGTGATGCAGGAGGAAATCTTTGGACCAATTTTACCTGTAATTGAATATACTGAATTCACAGAGGCGATCGCCACAGTCAATGCCAAACCAAAACCCTTAACGCTATACTTTTTTTCTCGCAACCAAAAGCTGCAAGAGCAAATTTTACGGGAAACCTCCTCTGGAAGTGTCTCCATAAATGACACAGTTATGCAAGCGATCATCCCATCTTT
>JAFAVL010000087.1 GCA_019242465.1 Chroococcidiopsidaceae cyanobacterium CP_BM_RX_35
CCGACAGTAACACCCCCTATTTAAGCGGATGAGCTCTGCTTGAAAATGACGCCACTTGCATATAGGGGGAGTAGACATAGGCAGCAAGCGCAGTAACAACGAAGCTTTCCTCCCCTACCATCTCCCTCTCTTTTTGCGACACAACCCTTTTTTGGGCTAACTCTTCAATCCGAATCCCACGATATTCTAGTATGCCTTGTTGACCATCAACATAGCTAAGTTTGGTTCGGGCCATAGGAACATTCTCTAAACCGGGCTTGAATTTACAGACAGTCATGGCTCCGGTAATAACTTTAAAGAACAATTTTAACAGTAACTAAAAACGAAGAGACCAGAAGTGTTGAAAGATAGCTTAACGCAGAAAAAATGGGGACAGAAAGTAGTATCCTGTCCCCAAGAAATAGAAAAATGATGTCTGATGCTATCGTCCTTTCCGAAAATTGTCAAATCGCTGCTCAAGCGACTTTCTGCGAGTGACTACCCGGTTTTGAACTCGCGACTGTTTTTTGAGATTTGGCTGACCTTCGTGTTAGACCAAAGTTTGACGAGTATGAGAGACCTGTTCTATCGGTTGAACCATGCTGGGATTGGAGTTGATATTTCCACGTTTTCGCTCATCCTGTAAAACTTGGAAAAGGGAGCATTTTTGTCGAATTTATGTCGAGTTGATAGAACAGTTGAAACGGCAGCACCCGGCAACCGCACAAATGCTAATTCCGATTGACTCAACGGTGATCACCTTGACGAGCAAATTGTTTTGGGAGCAAGACTATCACCAAGTAAAGTTAATGAATAGGGTAAATTTAACGCAGGGTAATCCAACCGAATGTTTGATTCATTTTGGACAAGTACATGACGCTCGCTTTGCTGATATGGTGAACAGTATGATTCCTGAAAATGGCGTTGGAGTGGTGGATCGAGGCTTTGCCAGTTGGGAGTTGTTTGACCAGTTGGGTCAAACCCAAACTCGCTTTGTAGTGCGGATTAAAAATAATATGAAAACGGAAATGGACCATCAGCGCCCCAAGTGTGGTTTGGTTTTGTGATGTAGAGAATCGACGTGAATTTCGGCTTGCTACAAATTTAGAAAAGATGATGAATGAAGAGGTAGGCGAAATCTACCGAAACCGATGGCAGATCGAGATACTTTGGAAGTTTTTGAAGATGCATCTAAAGCTCGACCGATTGATTACGAAAAACAGCAATGGTGTGACGATGCAAATCTACATGGTGTTGATTGCATATTTAATTCTAAAGCTGATGGAAATTCCAGCGTTTTATAGAAACCAATTGTTTGATAAGTATCGCTATTTGCAATTGGAATTAATTCGTTGCTGTTCTATTGTCCACTGGAGCTACGATTTGTTGCCGGATACGCTGGTCTTTTGAATATGAAGTTTTATGTCCAAATTCAACACTTCTGGGACTACAGGATAGCGACAATTCTGTATAATGATGCCATTGAGCAGTAAAACTGGCGCAATTAGCATATGATTTGCCCTGTCTCTCAACTTTGAATACCACCACTGACTGAAGCACCTAGCCTTCTTGAGTAGATTGAAACTATGAGCTTGTATTCAATGCAGGTTAAGCAGAAGATTATCAACATTCAGCAATTAACACCATAATCGGAAAAAATCATGGTTAAGAGCCTCGATCCTCAGAACGCAAATGTCTCTCAATGGCAGGTCAATGGACTATTTTACGAGTATATGGGAGCCGTCAACCCCAAACTGCCAGCAGTTCCGGCACGGCTTTATCCCAGCGAAATGCATGAGCAGGGACCAACGAGGATTATTCCCTTCGACCTGTCCGAGGAACTGCAGTGCAACAGTCCTGCCACCAGTCCCAATCTCAGCGCTAGTTATCTACGGATATGTGCCAATGACACGATAAAGACAGAAGTTAATGCTACATCTCAGCTGTTTTATGTCATTCGAGGTACTGGTGAGTCACAGACTGAATCCGGGAATATCTCTTGGTCGCAAGGGGATGTTTTTACTCTACCCGCCACCTCTGCACTCACCCATAAGGCCAGTGCTGACAGTGCAATCTATTGGGTGAATGATTCTCCTCTGCTCGCGTACCTGGGGGTAAAACCTGACCTCTCCAAATTTCAACCCACCCTGTATCCTCACGCAGAGATTATGGCGCAATTGGAGCAAGTTAACCATCAACCAGGAGCCCAGCAACGCAACCGAGATGCCATTATTCTGGGCAATAAGGCGATTCAGCATGTTTTGAGTCTGACCCATACCCTGTGGTCAGCGGTAGTTTTGCTTGGTCCTGAGGAAATTCAGAGACCCCATCGCCACAATTCAGTTGCTATTGACATTGTGATGGCTTGCGAATCTGGGTGCTATACACTAATAGGCGATCACCTCGATGACAACGGGGAAATTATTAATCCTGTGCGGATAAATTGGCAAGCGGGTGCGGCCTTTGTCACTCCCCCACATCTATGGCATGGTCACTACAGTGAGTCAAGCAAACCAGCAATAGTGATGGCAGTCCAAGAAGCTGCATTTTACGAGTATATGCGAACGCTGAATATCGAATTTAGTCATGGGGCAGAAGGCGTTCATAACAAGTCTTGAAGGGCTGTAAAAAGGTTATCCAAAGTTGGTCTAGCCGTGTAATGGGATTGTTAGTTACGTGGCGAGAGTTCAACGCGCGACGGCTGACCAACTCTCGTCCCAAGGGTAGTGATATGGAAGTAGTGGTGAGGCTCAATCCTATCCAGCTCTGCATTGTAACCATAAATGAAGTACCAAACAGCTCCAATGTGATTGTTCAACTTTTTGGAGAATGATAGACAAAAACACGAATTTATTGATGATTATTTGAGGATCAATTGCATTAGCTAATATTGTAGAGATACTTACGGAACGAGGGTTTTATCTTACCACTACCCAAAGGTAGAAATGGAAAAATACTAAGACATGATAGTTAGGGCTTCAGCTAAAATCTATGAACAACTTCAACAAATGTGGGAAATAGTGTATGAGATAGATACTTTAACCACCTAGACCACACTGCACTAGATGCTTACAATTAGCCAAACAAATTAATCTTGAGGAAGCAACTCAATGGATTCAGCTTCATCTTAGCAAGTATAGTTATGCTCAACAAAGGTGTCATTGAGGACTCGATAGTGGTAAGTTTGCTGGTACTGTTATCTGCCAGCGAATAGGTGAGATTGGTACAACTGCACTGACCAATGTTCCTCGCACCTGTGTTCACCATAGTCCTGATGGGCATGAATGGGCTTATGGAGGTAGTGGCTCTGCAGACTTATCTCTAGATATTTTGAATTGGTTCGTACTGCCCATCACAGACAAGAAATTCGTTAAATGTTATAAAGGTTTCAGTTCAAACATAGCTTGGGACTTACATCAGAAATTTAAACTAGAAGTGATAGCTAAACTAGACCATAGAGGAGCCACTATTGAAGCCAAAACAATTTAAAATTGGTTGACGAGAAATGGCAAAATTAACTAATGAAACATTTAACATTTCTTTCAACTTACTACGGCAATTTTTAAAACATATTGACAGCGCAACAGCGGTGGAGGCAGCTATCTTTGAGCAATTCGGTGAAACAGAGGAAACAATTTACGAACTGGAGCAATTGCAGAACATTAGGGAGCGAGCAACATCTTCTTATACAAGGCTCCATGTTTTATTGTTGAGAATCGCTGAGGCTCAACCAGTAGCAGCACCTGCTACTATAGATTTGTTGACCCGTTCAATAGAACAGGCTCAAGCCACAAATGCGGCAGCAGATGCAAGTCTGCATGAGATTAAGCAAAATCGGGAGTTGCTATGAGCAATCAACCTAAGATTCCTGACCTAGAGACAAGGAAGCGCTCTGTTGAGAGAATGAGGGAGGTTTGCCGCCAGTTTGACGCTTTGAACTTACTGTTAGATGAAGCGATTGCTCAAGCCGAAGCAGATATTCGCAATAGCCCCCTAACTGCTTATCGCTTGGGAAGGGCAAAGCGGTAGCTATCTTTCGACCTTTACTCTAGCAGTTCACGACCCCAGCTTTGGGGACAGGATAGAACCTCTCTACAATCATGAGCGATTAATGGTACAAAAATCAGTCAGAGTAGGAGAGGAGAATTTATGTGCTGCTGACCGAGATGCCTGCCCGTCCTAATGCCCCAGAACCTAAGAGAGCGATCGCCTTCGACCAAGCGCTCAGCAGCCGCATGGAGGAATTGGGGTTGGATGAGGCTGGGCTTGTCCGTAGATATGCTGATTTTCAGCGGACGTAGGGGGATCTGAAAGCCAAAGCCCACACTCGGCGACAATCTCTTCTCGATCTTATTAGCGGAAAAAGAGATCCGAACTTAAAAACAGTTCTTGATCTCTTACACCCTCAAGTTCTCGATGGGGAGTTGTTGATTTACTGGAAAGGTCAAGATAAACCTGGTTCTTGTGGATTATGTGGAGAGGCCCGAAAGGCGTATTCTGTAACCATTCATTGAACCCGCAATCAGGAGATTGTGTAACCAGTTGTCATGGTACTCAAAGCCATTGAGATCCTTAAATGGAGAACACCGATTCGGTTTGCTAGCAGTCGTTCTGTTGCCATAGGGATGAAAATTCCAAATCAAAGCCATCGATCTCACATGCAGTCGAGCTGAATCTTCAGCACCGTGAAAGTACTGCATCGTGTACAATAGCCGATCTTGATAATTCATCAGCCGATCCAGCATGTTACTGGTGCGGGCTGCTTCGGGGTAATCGTAGGCAACCTGAAACTGTTTAGATTTTCCTTTCAAGCTCAGCACTCTCTGTAGGAGTGTTTTCTGTTTGACTCTCCGTTGTGCCCACTGCCGTAACCACCGCAAGCGTTGGGCAAAATGCCGCTTACTCGGTGCCTTGTAGATATGCCACAGCCATCCTGTCAGCTTTTTCCAGATGGGTTTGGTCCTGCGACAGCGTTGCTGAATGTCCAAGACACTATGCAGAAAACACAGGATGATCGCGATGCCAGGAAAGAGCGTTTTCCAAGCGGCTTGGGTGTGGTCCCAGCCGTCTGTCGTAACCGTGTCGGGCGCATAGGCTGAGTTCAAGACCAGTACTTCATCCCGAAAGCGTCCAAAGCCACTCACCAACTCTGGAGTCTGGGCACTTGCAACGATATCCACTCCCAGAAAACAGCCTGAGCCAACCGTTGTGGGGATGAAGACCCGGTCTCCCAACCGCCAACTATGCTTCTCGTCAGCTACCAGATGAAGCGGCATGGACGCTGGGTCTTTCACCGTTGTCCCGACGATGGAGAAACGACCCAAGGATTGATAGAGTCGATACCAATAGCTGTCGTCGCGTCCAAAGACATAAGCTAGGGCATCAAACGGCACCCCAAAGCGCCTCAGATACAGCGCTTTCTCAACCGCCTCTGTCTTGCCGACCATATAGGGAAGCACGAAATCAGGACGCACTTGATAGACGGCTCGGGTTGTCACCAGTTTAATTCGTTGAATGTCAATGTTGCGCTTCTTGGACCGCAGTGTGTCGTGGAGCCAGTAGCCGATAGAAATCTCTGCTGGAAAGAGTTCAGGATATCTGTCAATGTGTGCATCTAGAAAAGAGCGGAATGTAGTTCCCTTCTTGATTATCCGTTGATAGTCTGCTTCCGATGGCACAGGCACACAGATGGTTTTGTGTCCGGCTGTCGAGATTTCCATGATGTCCTCTTGTCAGGGCATCTTGAACTCTATTCCTACAGAACTCCGTTGGGAAGAGGAATTGAGCCATCGACTCCACAGAATCCGCAAGAACCAGATTTATGCAGCTATGGTTCGACTCATGATTAGGCGGCTAGCGTAATTATTTATACTTTTCATACATCCTCTGAGAGTCGTTTCAGGCTTGGGGCTAGAACAATTCCGGTCACTGTCAAGTAGCCCAGCAGTGAGTCTGGCTCCGGCACTGACTGGGGAGGAGTGGTAGTGAGTTCGAACGTAGAACAGCATGAAAATTCGACTTAATAATAATTTGTAACGCTTCCTTTCACGGCCGGAAGCAGAACACCTTGAAGAAGCCGGTCGGGTCGGTAAAGAGCTCACGCACCTGGACAAACCCGGCGTCGCGGCCCAGCTGAGTCCACACGGACGAGGGCTCGGGGAAGTCGGCGGCTCGGACATGCTTCATAATGCTTGCCCATTCGTCTGGCGCCAGCGCTGACCAGCTGCAATGGTTGGTCTGTTCAAAGCGGTCGAGATACGCAGGTTGACTTTCCCCCTCGCGGCGGAACGGTTCGTAGATCATGAAGAAGCCGTTCTTGCCCACCGCGGACCGGATCGCGCGCATCAGGGTCTGTTTGTCCGGCGTCTGCAAGTGGTGCAAGGAAAGCCCGATCCACGCTACGTCCGTGGACTCCGGTCGTTCCCGCAACGCTGACACGAAATCACTCTGTTCGAGTTCAACCGGGCAGGAGAGCGCCTCCGTCGTCTTCCGCGCCGATGCCAACGCTGGTGCGGACAGGTCAATGCCGTGGTAGTGACTCACGGACGTGTCCCGGAGCGCCGCAACTGTCATGCTTGCGTCGCCACAGGCCAGGTCGAGAAACCGGAAGGGCCGCTTGACCTCCGCCACGATGACCTGGTGCAGCATGGCGCAGACCGCCCGGTGCGAGAGGTAGTCACGGTCCACTAGCTTGCGGTACACGTGCCATTGGTGACGAAACTCGTCCATCGCCTCCTCGTCCAGGGCGGGGGATGCGGTCACGCGGTGGAGGATGTTGACCATGTGTAGTACTCTCCTATTACAACCTGTTCAAGACGGTGGCACGTCCGGGCAATCTGCTGGGGAACGTGGTCTCAGGCCATCGCGGGCCACTGGACTATATATTCTACCGCAATTCTCCAGTCCAATCTCGTTCAATTTGATATTATCTTGCAACCGTGTGGTCTAATCCCGAAATCTCAGGAGTTATAACGGCAAATTTCAGTCGGGAGTGTAACAAATTATGGTGATCTTGTCACATTTGTAGCATTTTACTTGTTTAAAGCCTTCTTGTTGAGAAACTTACATCAGAAAACCCTATTTCTCCATCAGCCATTCTCAATAACTTGAATCCATGAAAGCCTATACTACAAAACACCATAATTTGTTACGCTCCCATCACATTGGAGCGATTTGGTATTTTATCCATGGCTACAATTCAGAGCTGACAAGGGCTTGAGCCTCACCACTACTTCCATATCACTACCGTTCTGCTATACAAAGAACACTACCATGCTTCAAAAATCATGTAAATATATTACGCTTTCCTCGTCGAGTGAGAGGGCAATAGCTAGTTGGGAAAAGCGGAAGAGCGATCGCTGTTTGAGGAAATTGTAAGGGCAATCTCGCATATATTTGATGGCTCGCGGATGTTGAGAGAGGGGCGATCTGGCTTGGATTAGAAATAGAGAGGCGATCATCGAGCGGGGAGAGGGGTGATCGCCCAGGCGCTACAATGAAACCAACTTTTTGTTCAAAGGAGGTTGCTTATTTCTGACAGTCATCCCGAAGATTCAGCCCTTACAGAACTTTACGAAGCGATCGGCAACCTTGTCATCCAATTTCCCCTGCTTCATTAGTTGCGCCAACCAATGAAGTGGCGCATTGGGGTTGACACCAGTTGATTGAGGCATACATTGAACAGCAGGGCTTCAGCTATACGCATCTCCGTCCAGAAGCCTTTATGCAAAATGTCATAGGTCCGGGCTATCGATGGTTAGAGGGCAACACCATTCGTCATTACTTTGGTAACGCTCGGTGGAGTTGGATTGATTGTGACGATTTGGCGCTCGTTGCTGCCTATGCGCTCCGGCAACCCCAGAAGTATGCGGGTCAAATTATTCCTCTTGGGTATGATGCAAAAACCTTTGATGAGGTGGCTCAAATTCTGACCGAGGTGGCAGGACAACCCTTTTATGTCCAAGCCCGTCCGCCAGAAGAGTTTTTAGAGAATGCTCTCGCCGCCGGAGCAGATCCAGCTTATATGACCTGCGTTTACACTCAATTCAAACTCAATGCGTTAGCTGCAATTCCTGGATCAGACGCAACGTTTGACAACTTTGAGACAATCACAGGTAGAAAACCGACTTCGTGGAGAGAGTTTGCCCTGAAGCATCGCGATGAATTTTATTACTTACCTAAACAAGGAGAATCATGATGGCTACAGATATAAAAGTCTCGTTGATTACAGGCAGTTCCACTGGGTTTGGACGATCTCTAGCAGAAGCTGTGCTCAAGCATGGTGATTGCGCGATCACTACGGCTCGCAAACCCGAACAACTCGATGCTTTGATGATCCAGTATCCCGAAACCGCCAAAGCCATTCAGCTCGATGTCACCCAATCACAAAACGTGCGTGAAGCTGTGGATGCTGCGATTGAGGCATTTGGGCAAATTGATGTGCTGGTCAACGTTCTCCTGGAGGTTGCCTCCAGGAGCTGCGTTGACTGCGTCAATAATGCGGGTTATGGCTTAGTCTGACAAAGCCGCTCAGGTCATCATTCAAGTTGTTAACGACAAGAATCCACCCTTGCGATTAGTGCTAGGTCAGTATGCCTACAGCAAGTTTCGTCAGAAAATTGAGTCTTTGACTCAAGAACTCAACTAATGGGAAGCGATCGCCAGCAAGACAGATTATGAATCCACAGCAGGACCTCACTAAGAACGACTATTATTCGGATTCAAATTGGCAAAGATACTATTGGTCAGTTGATCTTAGCTACACAGATTGAGGTTTCAGAGCTATAAATTCAGGACTTACGTATTAACAGGAAGCCAATGATGTGCAGTAGGTCCTACCTTCTTGTCAAGGTTTCCAGAATGAATTTATGAGCTATCTTCACAACATTTACCACAGTTTCAAGGACAAATGATGGGTAAGCCTTTAGAAGGGAAGGTGGCAATTATCACGGGTGCAGGCACCGGCATTGGTGAAGCCGTCGCGCACAAGTTTGCTCTTGAAGGGGCACATGTGGTTGTTAACGGTTTGCCGGATGACCCAGTAGAAGATGTTGTCAGCAGCATTCGCAGCACTGGTGGTGAGGCGTTTGCTCACCCAGCAGATATCTCACAAGAGGCGCAAGCGATTGCCTGCGTACAGGCAGCAGTTGACCAATTCGGTCGGCTAGATGTACTGGTCAACAATGCTGCAATTAACCTTGCTCTGTCGGAAACGCAAAACTATCCGCTGAATGAGTTCGATCGCTTGATTGCCGCCAATAGTTGATTACTGGTATCTTGACAGGATTTGGACAGTTTTTGGCTGAGGTAGTGCCTAAGCATCGCAATCGATAAGACTTATATAGCTTGGTTAAAGCTAGCCGAGATAGCACAAAGGAGTGAAATGATGTCAAATAAGTTCATTACTATTTATGGGCAAAAGATTCGCTACACAGAGGTAGGTAGCGGACCTGTAGTTGTCCTGCTTCATAACCTT
>JAFAVL010000220.1 GCA_019242465.1 Chroococcidiopsidaceae cyanobacterium CP_BM_RX_35
CCCATATCAGTGATGATGGCAATATCGACTGCTGCCGAAATGGTATTAGTGCGATCGGGTAAGATACCAATAGTTAAGCCATTAGCTGCCTTTGCCCCAGCACTGGCAGCATCCATCACACCAACATTTCTACCGCCAGTCAGCAAAACCCAACCCTGGAGGGCGATCAGTTGACCTAATTCACGCGCATTTTTTAGGTCAGTTGCTGTAGCATTATCTCCAGGTCCCATCACCCCAACAATAATTTTCCTCAAAACTTGAGCGCCCCTACAATCATGCCAGCAAGTAACAGAAAACCAATCCAGACGTTTTGACGAAACATCTCGGCATAAGCCGGATTAGGTAGTTGTGGATCTCGGAGTCGGTTACATTGCCAAATCCAACCAAGGGTAGCAAGACAAAGTGCGAACCAAAAGCTGAGATTTAGCTGCATCAGAATACCTAGCCAACCTAGCAGCAAGACAGTACCAACAAAGCAGGTTCCAACTGCAACGGGTACATAGTCACCAAAGAATAGGGCACTAGAGTTTATCCCAATCTGCCTGTCATCAGAGCGATCGCTCATGGCGTAAACCGTGTCGAAGCCCAAAGCCCAGAGGACAGTTGCGCCCCAAAGTAACCAGGTGGACAATTCAAGGTGAAGAGTGACAGCACTCCAGCTAATCAAAACCCCAAACCCCCAAGCAATAGCCATCACTAATTGCGGCACTGGAAACACGCGTTTGGCTGAGGGATAAAAAATAATGACTGGCACCGCTGCTACGCATAGCCAAAAACTCAAAGGATTGAGATAGAGCGCTAGAACCCAAGCGCAGCTCATAGCAACAATTGCCACTACTACACCAACTTTGATCGAGAGGGTACGAGAAGCTAAGGGGCGATTGCGGGTTCTTGTCACCTGCAGGTCAATGTCTCTATCCCATAGATCGTTGATCACGCATCCAGCAGCACTAGTTGCCAAACTGCCTAACACAATGACTCCCACCAATGGTAAAGGCGGCAACCCTCGTGCTGCCAAAAAAACTGCCCACAGGGCAGGAATCATGAGAATTAACCGCCCCTCTGGTTTGTCCCATCTCAGTAGCCGGATAACCGTTAGCCAGAGCGGTTCTTCTGTAGGTTCTTGCTGGGTCAACATAACTTGAAAAAAGACTGTAGATAGATGCAATTATTCACGTCTTTTAGAATATCGTTATTTAGGAGTCTGAGCTGGGGAAGCGACCCTGGATAGAACTAATAAATGGTCAATTCAGTTGCAGCTAGTTGGGAGATGCCGATGGCGGTAGAGCAAGACAAAATTCTGGCTGCCATCGATATGGGGACAAATTCCTTACATATGGTGGTCGTGCGGATTGAACCGGCATTGCCAACCTTTACTATCATTGCTAGAGAAAAAGAAACCGTTAGGCTGGGCGATCGCGCTTGCAAAACCGGTGAACTGAAACCTGAAGTTATGGAACGGGCGATCGCTACTTTGCAGCGCTTTCAAGAAATTGCTAGAAGCTTGAGTGCTAAGTCATCAATTGTGGCGGTAGCAACTAGCGCCGTCAGGGAGGCTCCTAATGGTAAAGATTTTTTACAGCAAATCAAGCATAGATTGGGCTTGAGTGTCGATCTAATTTCTGGTCAAGAGGAAGCGCGGCGTATTTACTTGGGTGTGTTGTCAGGGATGGAATTCAACAACCAACCCTACATCATCATCGACATCGGCGGTGGCTCAACTGAACTGATTCTGGGAGATGGATACGAACCTCGTTCTCTGAGCAGCACCAAAATTGGTGCAGTGCGACTCACAGCGGAATACATTACTACTGATCCCATCAGTCATGCCGAATTTCAATACCTAGAAGCTTACGTGCGTGGGATGCTGGAGCGACCTGTTGAGGATTTGCAGGCACACCTCCAGCCAATCGAGACGCCGCGACTAGTAGGAACTTCTGGCACGATTGAGACTATAGCAACAATCTTGGCACGAGAAAAGTTAGGTCTAGTCCCCTCACCACTGAGCGGTTATCAGTTGCTCCTCAAAGACTTGCGGGAGCTAGTCAGTCGCTTACGTAAGTTGAATAATTCGGAACGAGCTGCTATTCCAGGCATGTCAGATCGACGCTCCGAAATCATCTTGGCGGGGGCAATGATTCTACAGGAGGCGATGACGCAATTGGGGATTGAGGCACTGACAGTCTGTGAACGAGCTCTCCGGGAAGGAGTCATCGTTGACTGGATGCTCACCCATGGCTTAATCGAAGATCGGCTGCGCTATCAGAGTTCAGTGCGCCAGCGCAGTGTCTTCAAAACTGCTCAGAAGTACCAGAGCAACTTGGAATCTGGCGAACGGATTGCTGCCTTTGCCCTTGACCTATTCGATCAAACGCAAGGAATACTCCATAATTGGGGACCAGAAGCACGAGAACTCCTATGGGCTGCTGCTATCTTACACAACTGCGGTCACTACGTCGGTCACTCAGCCCATCACAAACACTCTTATTACCTCATTCGCAATGGGGAACTCCTAGGATACAGCGAAACTGAAATCGAAATTATTGCCAATATAGCCCGCTATCACCGCAAGAGCCCTCCTAAGAAAAAGCACGATCCTTATCGTAATCTGCCTAGCAAAGAGTATCGACAAATGGTCGAGCAACTGAGTGCTTTGCTGCGCCTAGCTGTAGCCCTTGATCGGCGGCAGATTGGTGCAATTGAACATATCCAATGCGATTATCATCCCGATACTCGAGAACTCCATTTGAAACTGCAAGCCTCTAGCCCAGATGATGATTGTGCTCTGGAGCTTTGGAGCCTGGATTATAAGAAAGGAGTGTTTGAGGCTGAATATGGCGTCAAGTTATTGCCAACTTTAGAAGCGCTTGCAGTGCTGGGCGCAGGGAGTAGGGAGTAGACCTGCTAGTTGTCGCGCAGGCTTTGATAGCGATAGAACGTATAAGTATCAAACAGCGCCCCGACAAGGCTGCAAGTTATACCAATCACGCCTAGCCCGCGGAAGGGATTGCCGCTACCAAAGATGGCTAGGAATAGTTGAATCTGCTTAGCTACCGACTGCGCAATTGCTTCTATCCCAGGAATATAGCTAATCATCACTAGACCGATCAGTACACCTCCAAGTAGCACGACGGGAGCAATAAAGCTCAAGACAATCGTCAATAACACTGAGCGGAGGAAGTTAGGCAGGATGCTCATGCAGTGGGATGTCCCTAGGTCAATTTGGCGCTGGACGTTGAGAGACGTTTGCCACTTTCTACAATAAGAGCAATCGCCTACAAAGCACCAAGTTGACAAAAATCTTAAATCTTCATTAAAAGTTTTGTCTACTACTCCAAAGCAATGTAACAGAGGCAGAAACGACAAAGGTCAGGAGAAATCCTGCTTGCCCTAGCAGTTAGAGGGTTTAGGTCAGTTTTTGGCTGTTTATAACCTTTTGTCATTTCTGAGAGAAATTTAAAAAATCATGAAATCTGAACCGAACTCAAACCATTCGTCTTCAATTTCCTCCCAGGTCATTTCTGGTTCAGAGGCCTCTGACTCTATTTGTGATGCGTCATCCTTGGCTGTCTCTAGCTTTATGCCTGGTGCACTAGCTTCAACTTCACTACCCTGTCTTGCAGGTTCTGCCTCGGCTTCTTCTGATTCTGTTTGCTTCTTCTCTTGGGTTTTCTCTGAACTAGTTACACAAGCTAGCGTTCCGTCAATGTTAGATCTAAACATAGTGGCATTGCCAACCTTTTCCGTTAAGGGAGGAGATGTTTTAAAGTCGTTTATTTACTGATTTTTATTCAGAAAGTGTTTCAGCCAGGCTGAGCTAGAAGCGAAGATGCTTGGACAATCAGTTTTGTTCCCATGCTGTTGACATATTGATCAAAGTTGTGCCAAGTACCGCAGCAGTCCAAAGAAGCATTAAGAGTAGGTAAGAACTCTTGTCAAATCAGACAGTTTATCGTAAAGCGCTCTCGATTTGGATTCGGCAACATCCATTAGTGCGAGTCTCCTATTCTCCTACACCAATTGTAGATAAAAGGTTCAATAGATTCAAAAAGATTATATATCTATCCTTGTAAATACATATATAACTACAGCGTTATTTAACTTTTCTTTATTCTTCTCAACGGTTAAATGTTAAAAAAATATAAAGAAATCTATATCTTCAGTCTCCTGATGGAAAAATCGCTAAAGCCTTTTTAATTTTTTCCGGTTTCTGTAATTCTAACGAGGCAGAAGTCTAGGCTCGCTACTAAAATTGACTGGTTCTACCTAACTTGTGAATAAACTGGCGACGTTGAACATCCGAAAAAGGATACCCATAAGCTTTTTGGGTTGTGGAAAAGTTACCGCAATCCACCACTACTGGTAAATTATGGAAAACACCAAACCAACCAGCTTAGAACCCGAACCAAGCCCTATGGCTTCTGATGGTCTAATAAAAAATTTTTACGATCACTTTAGATTGGTTATAGCTAACACGAATAAATTGCGAGAGGAAGTCTATAAAATTCGTTACAGAGTTTACTGTCAAGAGCTGAACTACAAGAAAGAAGAGAATTGCTGGAACGGCATGGAGCAGGATATTTACGATCGACGTTCCATTCATTGCTTACTGATGCATCGGTCAAGTAAAGTCTACGCGGGCTGCGTTCGCCTCATACTTGCAGACCCAGACGCTCCAAAAGTGAGCCGCCTGCCTTTGGAAAAAGTTTGCTGTCGGAGCTTGAAACCCAACAACTTGCCACATTACTTTTATGGTGAGGTTTCACGTTTGGCTGTGATGGCAGAATTCCGCAAGTGTCAGGAGGAAACGCAGACAACACCTATCTCTGCTGCAGGCATTAGGTTTACAGAGCAAGAAAGACGCTACTTTCCTCTGATTGTCACCGGGCTTTATTTGACAGCCGCTAGCATTTCCTTAGAAATTGGGCTTGATAGTGCCTTTACATTAATGGAACCACGGCTAGCTCGCCACCTCAGGCGTTTCGGTATTAAGTTTCGTCAGATTGGCGAACTAGTAGAATTTCACGGTCAACGCGGACTCTTTCAGATATCACGTTCCGCAATTTTGAGCAGCATGAATGCCAACACGTATGAGTTATTCCAGACGCTCCGCTCTGAGGTTAGAAGATCTTTGATTCAGTCTGCCCCTAGTCTACTCAGCTACAGAGCTGCTGAACGGAACAGTCCGGAACCTAAAGTTTACAACGGCACATTGTATGGGCAGTTCGCTGGGCTTTGAGGCAGCCCATTGCACCCTACCTAAACCCCGTACTTTCAGATATATTAGATAAATTGATGGCTGCACCATTATGGTGAGGAATTGAGTTGGCCTTACTATCTTGAGTCAAACTACGTCTGGTTCGGTTCTGGGAGTGTGGAGTCGGCGGTTACTGTCGGCAATTTTGTTAGGTGGACAAGTTGTTGTTCATATACTCAGTGGTAGGGTTAATCGTCACAACACTGTAGAACAGATGGCAGAAGTTGGTCCAGAATCGCTAGTCATCACGCTAGTGACGGCAATCTTTGTCGGCATGGTCTTTACTATCCAAGTGTCGCGGGAGTTGATCAATTTTGGCGCTGGCAGTACTGTTGGCGGGGTACTAGCGATCGCCTTATCAAGGGAACTTGCCCCAGTGCTTACAGGAGTCGTGCTTGCGGGGCGAGTTGGCTCAGCATTTACAGCTGAAATTGGGACAATGCGGGTAACAGAGCAAATCGATGCGCTCTACATGCTTAAAACCGATCCGCTAGATTACTTAGTTACTCCCCGTGTCATTGCTTGTTGCTTGATGTTGCCAATTTTAACCCTGATATTTCTACTGACAGGTATGGCTGGGGGATTCCTTATTGCCACCAATCTGTACCACATCTCCCCAGGTGTTTTTATAGATTCCGCCCGCAATTTCACCCGGATGACAGACATCATTGATGCCATGATCAAAGGGGTATGCTTTGGAGCTTTGATTGCAGTCATTGGCTGTAGCTGGGGCTTGACGACAACAGGGGGAGCCAAGGGAGTAGGGCAGTCCACGACTGCTGCCGTGGTGACAGCATTGTTAGTTATCTTTGTAACTAACTTTTTCTTGTCTTGGATTATGTTTCAGGGAACTGAGAACACATTCTTCCAAGGAATTTAAGAAGCTCCATACAAAGCGAGATGAGTAGGATGTGGGGATACCCCTCCTCAGTCGAATTACCTCTAAGCTGTCATTGTACCTGAAACTTAAGGCAAC
>JAFAVL010000355.1 GCA_019242465.1 Chroococcidiopsidaceae cyanobacterium CP_BM_RX_35
TCTGGTAACCTCATCAAGGGAAAATGAGCTGTAATCCGGCAACCTGCCCCCGGTTCGCTCTCAATGTCAAATTTGCCTCCGAGTACAACTGCCCGCTCTCGCATCCCCTGTAGCCCAAACCCAGTCGTATTCTGATCTAATCTGAAGCCTTTGCCATTATCTTCAATGACTAAGCTCAGATCCGTTGCTGTTGCACTCAAGTAAATTTGGATTTTAGTTGCTGCCGCATGCCTGCAAATGTTGGTCAATCCTTCTTGAACAATGCGATAAACAGCAGTGCTGGTCTCAATAGACAAAGGACACCACAGGGTAATACTGTAATCTGGTAGGATGCCAGTTGCAGAATAAGTATCCTTCACTAAAGCTGCGATCGCCTCTTCTAAGGTTCGACCTTGTAAAGGATCTGACCTCAGAGTGGAGACAGATTGACGCACTTCCTGTAGAGCTGTTGAGCCAAGCCGCTTAGCCTCCGCTAGGAATGTCTGAGCTTTCTGTGGGTTAGATTGCCACAGTTTCAGCGCTCCTTCTAATTGAATGTTCAGTGCTGTCAGTGAGTGTCCCAGAGAGTCATGGATATCACGAGCAATGCGATTGCGCTCTTGGAGTGTGACCTGGTCTTTCAGTCGCATTGCATATTGCCGCAATTGTTCGTTGGCAAGCGTTAGCTTCTCGCGACTCTGGCGCTCAGCAAGTAAGGCGTTGATTAGCAGCAACACAAATATTAAAATAAGTCCGAAAAACAACGCAAAGTTCAGCTTGAGAAGCAAGAAAGTAAAACTGAGCTGCTCTTGTACTATTGGTCGTGCTGAGTCAGGACTCTCAGCTCGTAGAAACAGCGCCACCAGGAATGACATGAAAGCCAAACCTGCTACCATTAAGCGACCCTGTGGTTTAAAGACGAGGCAACTGCGAATGACCACGACAAGACAGAGCAACGGGAAAAAACGGATACCCGCCCGACTGTCTAGGAGTGTTGGCAACAGAACTAATCCAAATTCTAGCCCTGTGTAGGCGACTTTAGAGATTGTCCTACCTGTTGGTAATCTGAGACCTATTAGCCCAAATCCAGTGATGTCTAAGATTGTTAGTATTGGAGACTGTGGCGCGGGGTGATGTGGGTCATGTATGATTGCAGTAAGGACACTCATGCCTAGCAGAATCCACTCGAGATAGAGCAGCAAGCGTAAAGGATTGCTCTGGTTTCTGATCGGGTGCTTCACAAAAAATGAGTAGTTTCCGAGTTAACTTATCATTTTACTTTATTGCACAATTGTGTATAGCGCTAGGATATTCAGTCACATTTCCTCTTAGCAAAGTATGACCAAAGCCATAAGGAAACCTATGACTAAAGTCATACTCCAAGTATGACTTTTTCCTCATGTAGCACTCAATCATAATTTCTAAGATAAAGATAGAGTACATAAAGCATTAAGGCATTATTTGATTTTGTGGCTCTTACTGTTGCTTTGGCTCCTGCACGTCGAGGTCATATATGCGTCAAGGGAATTGGAAGATGAAAAGACAAATTATTCGCAGTAAAACGTTTGCCAGAATTCCATCGCAGCTGAAATCGGCGCTCAGGCTAAAACTTTTTCTGTTGCTAGCAAAGGCAATAGCTGTTACAGATGATTCTGACTCAGACAATTGGCGGATTTTCAGAAGTCCCGACGGCATTTATGCCATTGCTCCTAACGGTAAGTGTTACAGAATTAAACTAAAACTCATTCAGTTGTTAGCCAAGGTAATTACGCTTACGGATGATTCCGAGTCAGCCGATTGGCGAGTCTTTAAAGGTCCTGACGGAATTTATACAATTCATCCAAGCGGAAAGTACTACAAAATTAATATTAATTCGAACGGAGAGCTAAAACTTTATCGAGGCAAACACCGCATTCATCTTGGTAGACGTCTAAAGCAGGGTTATTTCGAGGCCTCAAAGTTACCGATTTACAGTTCCCAGCAGTGGAACTAAAGTTAACGATATAAGGTGTACATTGGGGTGAAAGCCGCACATAAGCGCTTTCGTGGTCACTATTGCAACAAGAGCACATAAATCATCTTTAAAGCCGAGCAAGAATTATAGAACATGCTTAAAAATAGAAGGCTGGAGGATGAGGTAAGCGAAAAAATATTTACCGGAGTCCCAGAAGACGCATCATACGCGCTCACTAGGTTCAAGTTTGTGAAAGACTTTGGTAAAAATCGGATTACTAGGTTGCTACTAGGTCTAATCATTTTAGGCCTAGCAGCAGGAGGTGGCTTGACGACTTATCGCCAAGTTATTCTCACCCCGCGTCTAGAAGCGAGACGTAGAGCCCAGACAGTACCTGTAGAAAGGGTAAGCATACCTGTAACTGTTTCGGCTAATGGGACTGTCCAGCCTGAACGTTCTACCAACATTAGTCCAAAAACTGCTGGGCTTCTAAAAAGTCGGCTAGTTGATGCAGGAGATCAGGTTAAACAGGGACAGGTTCTGGCACGTATGGATGACTCCGATCTGTTAGGGCAACTGACTCAATATCGGGGACAACTAGCGTCAGCCCAAGCAAATCTGGAAAAACTTATAAATGGCAATCGGCCCGAAGACATTGCCCAAGCTGAAGCCCAGTTAAGGGATAAGCAAGCTACTCTGCGGCAAAATGAAGCAAATTTGGCTCAGAATCTGCAACTTTATCGCACCGGAGCTCTAGCCTTCCGAGACTATAATAACTCCTTGGCAGCGCGTGACAGTGCTAGAGCCCAAGTCGTTCAGGTAGAGCAAGCCTTAGCTGAGCAGAGGAAAGGGTCACGTGTCGAAGACATTGCCCAAGCCAGAGCCCAAGTCCTCACAGCCCAAGGTCAGGTTCAAACCATTCAAACACAAATTGATGATACGGTGCTACGGGCTCCCTTCAGTGGCGTCGTCACGGCAAAGTATGCCGATCCAGGTGCCTTTGTTACCCCAACGACCTCCGGTAGTTCTGTCTCGTCGGCGACGTCCTCTTCAATTATGTCTATTGCTGCTAACAACCAGATAGTGGCACAGGTAGCAGAGAGCAATATTGCCCAAATCCATTTAGGACAAACGGCTACCATTCGAGCAGATGCTTACCCAGGGAAAACGTTTAAAGGTCGAGTGGTTCAGATTGCGCCCCAGTCAACCGTGACTCAGAACGTTACCAGTTTTGAAGTTAAACTAGCGATTCTTGACGATCCTCATAATCTCTTACGCTCTGGGATGAATGCAGATGTAGAGTTTAACGCAGGTACGCTACAGAGTGCCTTGGTCGTACCTACAGTCGCTGTTGTGCGGCAGGACAATGGTACAGGTGTCTTGGTAGATAGAGGGCAGCAACCTCCCACATTCACTCCTATCATGACTGGAGTCACTGTGAACGACAAAACCCAAGTCTTGTCTGGATTGACAGGGACTGAAAGAGTATTTGTCACTTTCCCTGAAGGAACTAAACCTACAACCAACGGTCCATCCTTCTTTTCCAGTCCGCGCCAGGGTCGTCATTAATTCCTCAACGTTCCGCTCCTTGGTGGCTGCGTTGAGCTAGCTCAAGTGTAAAGGTCCAAATGAAGTCATCTACTCGTTATCGCACTAGCACTGTGTCAAATGGTGAAGTTGTAACCATGGCGGCGGAGGCTCTGTGGAGCAACAAGCTACGCACAGGGCTGACTATGTTGGGTGTCATTATTGGGATCGCCTCGGTAATCGCAATTACATCTATAGGTCAAGGCATCCAAAAGGCAACTGAGCAGCAGATCCAAGCTTTAGGGACGAATCTGATCCTAGTTCTAGCTGGGGCATCAACCTCTAATGGGATTAGCCAAGGAGTAGGCTCTGCTACAACCCTCACTTGGGAAGATGCTAAGGCGGTTGCTAAGCAAGCTCCTGCTGCCCAAGCAGTTAGCGCCTTCTTACAGCGTCAGACGCAAGTCGTGTATTCAGGGCAGAATGCGCTGACGACTGTCATCGGGACAGATTTAAGCTATCCAAATGTCAAAAACGTTCATCCTCAAGAGGGGAGATTTTTTACTCAAGAAGAATTAGATGGGGCTCAGCCAGTCGTTGTCTTGGGTTCTAAGGTGCGGGATGAGCTTTTTGGCATCAATGGCAAATCTCTAGGTACAGATATCCGAATTCAGGGAGGACGTTACCGAGTTATTGGGGTGATGGAGTCTAAGGGCTCTGTTGGCGGTCAGGATCAAGATGACCGCGTTTACATTCCTCTAAAAAATGCGGCGGCTCGGATTGTCGGCAAAAATGCCATAGCCGGAGTAGCAATTACCGGATTTTATATAGAAGCTCGCGATCAGACTCAGCTAGACGCAGCTCAATTTCAAATGACTAACCTCCTGCGCTTACGCCATAACATCTACCCACCCCAAGCAGATGATTTCCGAATTATTAACCAAGTAGATATCATCAACACATTTACTAATGTGGTGGGTTTATTCACAGTTATGGTGGTGGCGATCGCCGGGATTTCACTGGTAGTTGGGGGAATTGGCATCGGTAACATCATGTTAGTTTCAGTTGTGGAGCGAACGCGGGAAATTGGGATTCGCAAAGCTGTCGGAGCAACCAATGCCGCTATCTTGAACCAATTTTTGGCAGAAGCAGTTGTGGTTTCGGTTGTAGGGGGAGGCATTGGCATTGGTTTTGGGATTGCGATCGCCTTGGGAGTAGCGACCATCTTCAAATTTCCATTTGTTATTTCTCTCTGGTCAGTCACTGCTGGCTTCGGACTCTCTTTCCTAGTCGGGTTAATCGCTGGGGTTGTCCCGGCACGCAACGCTGCCAAATTAGACCCGATCGCTGCTTTACGGAGTGAATGAGATGGGAACAATGATTCAGATGGAGGCAATTACCAAAACCTATCGCCTAGGAGAGGTCACTGTGCCAGTACTTAAGCGGATCGATCTCTCGATTGATGAGGGAGAATATGTTGCCATCATGGGGGTGTCAGGTTCTGGTAAGTCCACCCTGATGAATATCATTGGTTGCTTGGATCGTCCAACTACAGGGCTCTATCTGCTCGAAGGCAGAAACCTCACCACTTTGGATGATGACGAGCTTGCCTACATCCGCAATCAGCGAGTCGGCTTTGTGTTTCAGCAGTTCAATTTGTTGCCACGCTCTACAGCACTTGAGAATGTGATGCTGCCGATGGTCTACGCCAATGTACCAAAGCAGAAACGACACCAACGAGCAGTGCAAGCACTGACTAAGGTCGGTCTAGCGGATCGGCTATCGAACCGTCCTAGCCAGCTTTCCGGCGGACAACAACAACGGGTTGCTATTGCGCGGGCTCTGGTTAACCGACCGGCCTTAGTCTTAGCGGATGAACCAACGGGAGCCTTAGACACTAAAACCTCCCAGGAAGTGATGGATCTGCTGACAGAATTAAACCAGCAAGGCATTACGATTGTGATTGTGACTCATGAGCCTGATGTTGCTGCGCAGACGAGACGAATAATTCAGGTGCAGGATGGTTTGGTAGTAGATGTGATTACTAATAGCTTGGGTTAGAGCGAGCTGACACAGCAATAAAAAAAAGCCTCCCATAATTCAGGAGGCTTCTAGGTCATGGTACTCGTCTTTGGTTTACATCATAAATGTTTACACTGCTAGAAAACAGGTGAAAAACGTCACGAGTGCAGCGTGACAAAAGTCATGGCAAGATTTCTCGCTTGAGCTTGAGCTTGCGCTCTTGAGTTGAGGAGGACGTTGGGGTCGATCGCACCGACACGGGAACGGACTTTAAAGGGGACGCCAGTTGGTTCGCCGGGGGACCCGGCTCTGACCACTGGCTCGCGAGGGGACCTCGCCCCACAGTCTTCCTTAAAGGGGAAGGGTTTCCCGTCCCCACGTCCCTCCCTAAGAGCGTCCGTACGATTGGGGCGGGAAACCCGTTTAAAGCTTGGCAACTGCTGCCTGAATTCGCTCAAGTGCTTCATTGATATTTTCTAAAGAATTTGCATATGAAATTCTTAAATATCCATTGCCGAACTTTCCAAAAGCTGTACCTGGTAATAGGGCAACTCCTGCTTCCTTAAGTAGATAGTCTGCTAAGACTTCACAAGAGAGAGGCAATTGACTTACGTTAGGAAATACATAAAACGCACCTTGAGGCTTTATGCAACTGATTCCGTCAATCGCTTGCAGACCAGTCACAATTGCATCCCTGCGTTTTTTGAATTCAGCCACCATCTGGACCGGGAATTCTTGCGGTCCTCTTAAAGCTTCGATTCCAGCAATTTGAGTAAACGAGCAAGTACAGGAATTAGAATTTATCATTAACTTGACTAGCTGCTCCGCAATAGACTTGGGAGCCACTCCATACCCCAATCTCCACCCCGTCATTGCATAGATTTTAGAGTGCCCATCAAGTAAAATCGTTCGCGACTTCATTCCAGGATAGCTAATGATACTTTGATGTTGCCCATCGTAAAATATTCGTGAATAGATCTCATCTGATAAAATATAAAAATTATGCTTGTTTGCTAAAGAGGTAATTATCTCAAGATCTTCTTTTTGCAAGAGGCTACCAGTTGGATTTTGAGGAGAATTAAGAATTAACAACTTTGTTCGGTCTGAAATAACATTTACTAAATCTTCAATCTGAAAACGAAAGTTAACTTCCTCTCGTAATGGAAGTGAAACAGCTTTAGCCCCAGCAAAGTTGATTATAGATTCATACACCGGAAATCCTGGATTGGGATAAATTACCTCATCTTCCTGCTCAACCAATGCAAGAAGCGTGAAAAAGAGTATCGGTTTGGCTCCAGGAGTAACAACGACTTCATCTGGATGAATTTCAACATTCCGCGTCTTTGTAATATGCTCAGCTACAACTTCACGAAATTCCAATAGCCCAGCCGCAGGTCCATAACCGATATATCCATCTCTCATTGCTTGGAAAGCGGCCTCACAAATGTTAGTTGGAGTCTGAAAATCAGGCTGACCAATTTCAAGGTGAATAATATTTCGGCCTTGTGCCTCCAAGTCTTTTGCCTTGGTCAAAACCTCAAAGGCTGATTCAGTTCCTAAACGAGTCATGCGTTCAGCAAACTTCATAAACATCAATTAGCTGTATGTTGATTATCTTAAACCTGATGCTACCCGTCTACAATTCATGACATCTAAATCCAAAAGAAAAATCCCAGCATTAGAAGCCGGGATAATCTTTGCGCAACGTCAGCCAAGATCGCCTCATTCACTGTCATATACTGACATTTTGCTTTCAAGGAGACGATTGATCGTCGCATTTATCGATCTATGCGGCTTTCCAGACTGACCAAGATTTTCAGCTCCGTCTAAGAACTTCAGCTCCCTGGAATCCCTGTTAAGCGTTTTGGTCAAGAGCCTAGATAAGCCGAGTAAGTATCCTTTACATAGCAGGCTTCTCATTCATTAGCCCTGCCCGAAACTCGTCTGGAGTCTTGTTGAGGTATACGGCCTGCTCATCAACGGATTCCACCCACTCTACAGGAATCCAATGGTGCTGACCATCGGGTGCATCGCCCTTAGTCAGCTTAATATACTTCTCGCCGTCCATGTGATCTACAGTGCCAATATTCACGCCAGACGCTCCTTGCATACTACCTTCACCTTTAGCGTGAATCATCATATGCTCCTTAATCTTCGATGTATCCATAGAAAACCTCCGGTGCAAAATTATGACTAGAACTACTCATTCAACACCACCTAAAGCCTCCTGGCTGCTATCTAGTTAGGGAGTCTCCTTTCCTAAAAGTGGTGTCTGGACAGTAGTCATCTCTTTAGAATGTGCGCTTTTCGACCAATGTTGTTTCTGGTGTCACGTACCCAAAGTAAGCAGCAATCAGTGCTGTCAATCCATGCAACCATACATCACTACCAAAAATGGGGATATAACCGAACATTGTGTAAGTAGTTGGAATCAACCCCAAAATCGCTAGTAAGGCATAGAAAATTGTCAAACCCTGTGCGAATAAACGTGCGTTTTCCAAGCGACGATAGGCAAAGATTCCCAAGGCACCAACAATCAGATGGATGATATTGTGCCAGAGATTGATTGGAAACAGACCGAACAAGTAAGCATATCCACCCTTAATCGCAAAGGCTGGTATGCCTCCAGGCAGTGAAATCAGATTTGGTACAAATCCCAACAAACCTATCAATACAAAGACAATACCAACAATCAAGGCAAAGTAGCGTGTCTTCATAACTGATGCCCCCTTCTCTAGGGACTTAACTAAGCTAGTGGCTGAACAGGAGTTTCCATTCGTCTGAGTTATGTTTCCTCCTGCCAGTGCCAAGAAGCGCCAAGTAGGTCAAAGTAAGTGTAACTTCTTTAGTTCTGGTTGGATGCTAAGCGAAGAACTTATCAACTCAGTCGGCATTGATCTATGACCTACTACTCTAGCCAACTTCTTATCTTAATTATCAAAGCTTTCACAGAAATCGGCTCGATTATGCAAACTAATGCAACATTTAAATCCTATACTGCCTCGGTTTACGACTCAGCAATGGCAGTTGCCCTTGAGGTCTCTAACGTTGATGCTACAACATTCTCGCCGCTGCCCGACTCAGCTTCCTTATCACCTCATAGGTGACGCAAATTCCTTGCTCAAGCATCAATTTCCAAAATCAGGAGTGCGAATATTCCTTACAATTATGCCGCCGGAAATGGCATCGCAGCTCTGAACACAACAACAACACCCACGCTTCTATTAGCTTAGTTATTTCCTCTTTTAAATCATTACTATTCAGGGTTATACTGATTGATGACTTCACGGTTGAAATACCGGATAATCAGTTACATTGCCCCCTATTTTCTACCAGGTTGAGGAAATATTAGCTTTTGAGTTGGGTGTTGCTGTTACTTGACGAGACAGATAGCAATGCTTCAGGGTTTTTCTCCTTAGCTCAATTAAACTTTGACTTGACATCTGCCAGGGAAGCTTGGGTGCTTCAATTACTAAGTTACCACTCCTGGATGAGGGAGGATTTTTTAGCAACTAAACTTTACTTTTGGTACCAATCAAGTTGTTGAATCTTGCAGGAGCAAAGCGTGGGATTGATATCATATGCAGGAAGATGTGAAAGCAATCAGTGTTGAGATGAGAAAACTCAAAGAAAAAATGTTTGCTCGTTTTCGGTTTCACAATCCATGCTATAGTAATCCGTGCAGGAGTTAGAAAATCTCCTCGGTGTTCTCTGCGCCTCTGCGGTTCGTTAACAGAAATATTGTTCATAAATCAAATAGGACTGCTATAATATGTTGCTAATTGGCTCCCTGTCGCTTCAGTGGGAGTCTACCCTCTTCCTCCCCTAGCCAAGGGGAAAGGTCTGGGTAGAAAACTGTTGGCAGAAGCGCTGACTCGTGCGGTTCTTGCTGCTCAAGAGATTGGGATATTTGCTGTGTAAAAATGACGAAGGAACACTTAATTGTTTTCACTCGCTATCCAGAGCCAGGAAAGACGAAAACCAGACTCATCCCGGCGTTGGGAGCGCAGGGGGCGGCAGATATTCAACGCCAGATGACTGAATACACACTTTCACAGGCAAAGGAACTGCAATTGCGCTCTGTTTCTGTAGAAGTCCGCTATGACGGTGGTAAGCGGCAGTTGATGCAAGACTGGTTGGGGTACGATATTGTCTGTCGGTCTCAAGGCAAAGGCGATCTTGGCTCTCGGATGATGCGATCGCATCAGTTCGCCGTCAAAACTGGCAGAGACTATGTTGTCATCATTGGTACCGATTGCCCTGGGTTGAATGTCGAGGTGATGACGCAAGCGTTTCACAAACTGCACTTAGCGTACGACCTAGTTCTCGGTCCAGCAATTGATGGCGGCTATTATTTGATTGGTCTAAGTCGTTTGCTCCCAGAATTATTCACTGGCATCAGCTGGGGCACTGCTGAAGTCTTGCAGCAGACAGTAGCAATCGCTCAAAAGCTTAACTTATCAATTGCCTATCTAGCCCCACTAGCAGATGTTGATCGCCCAGAAGACCTGTCTATCTGGACAGATATTATGGAGAGTTAGGAGACAAAATATAGCTACCAGCAAAATTTCTATTATCATCCCAGTGCTGAATGAGGCAAGAATCCTGCCAACAACGCTAGCTAAGGCTCAGCTTGGTACAGATGTAGAAGTCATTGTGGTGGATGGAGGCAGTCAAGACAGTACAGTCAAGCTGGTTCAATCACTGGGCATAAGAGTTTTGGTAGTAAGGGTGGCAGGTCGAGGTGGTCAGATGAATGCTGGTGCTAAAGTGGCTACTGGTGAGATTCTCCTGTTTCTCCATGCCGATACTCTTTTACCTAGTGGATTTGACGCTCTGGTTCGTCAAGCTCTAAAGCAACCTGGTGCTGTTGCGGGTGCGTTTGAATTACGGATTGATGGTTCGCTTTTGGGTTTGCGGTTGGTTGAATACGGAGTGAATTGGCGCTCACGTTGGCTCCAGATGCCCTATGGTGACCAAGCCATTTTCTTAAAAACTGGGTTGTTTCATGTCA
>JAFAVL010000732.1 GCA_019242465.1 Chroococcidiopsidaceae cyanobacterium CP_BM_RX_35
ATTCCTGCTGAGTGCTTCTATTATTGAGAATCAAGCGCTTGCAACTCTTCTTTCTTCGTTGCTGATTCTCATTAAGCTCTCTGCTTCAAAATGCATACTACAAATCATGCTAATTTATTACACTTCCAAACCTATACCCTCAATGCAGCACGCAAGCAGGGAATGACGGAGCAGACAACGGTGACTGCCCTTGCCGATGGTGCCAAAAATTGCTGGTCCGTCATCATGAGCTTGGCTCCTCACTGCCAACAGCTCCTCTGTATCTTGGACTGGTTCCACATCGCCATGCGGTTTCAGCAGCTGCATCGACAGTACTCCGCAGCTGCTGCAGATACCTGGGAAGGCATTAAATGGACGCTGTGGCATGGTAAGCCAAAGGAGGCTTTGAGCAAACTGAAACTTTTGATGACGCAGGTCACGGAGACCAAGAAACGCTCGAAATTCCAAAAGTTATATGACTATCTTAAGAGCAATGAAGCCTATCTCGTTAACTATGAAGAACGAGAGCAACAGCACAAAACATACACCAGCCAAGTCGCTGAATCTCACATTGATTCCATTATCAATGAACGATATAAAAAGAGTAAGAAAATGCAGTGGACCCGGGATGGAGCCCATAATGTATTACAAATTAGGGGAATGATTATTAGCAATGAATGGGGAGAGAATTGGCAAGCACCTGTCATGTCTGCATTAGTAGAAGCAGCTTAATTTGCATAATAGCTGTAAATTATTTACGCTTCCTGACTCCTATTGTCTCTCAACGCTCTGGAGTCAAATTCTATACTCCTCAGACATCCTCTGATAGCTAGGCTGTACAACTACGAATAGGGGCTTTCCAAGTCTTCTTTACTTATACAGGCACTCTATTATACCACTTGACACCGTGTATGTCTACCCCTACACTAACATTAGTAACCATAAATACGAATCGCTATTGTTTTACCAAGAAAGGTTGAGCCTCCTTGAGGTGGCAGCGATTTTGTACATCTTAGTGGTGTCAGTTAAAGGTTGCCTACACAAGACCTGCAGCCAATTCAAAGCGTAGCTGATGCCGCTTTATCCCGAGATGAATCATCGAGTTTCAGTCAAATCCAGGAGGAACACTATGATTAAGGTCACGATTGCTGACGTAGTCCAGGGTGAACATAAAGGTCACCAAGTCTGCGGAGTTATATTGTTGGATGAAGTCGGTCACCGACTCTTACCGATATGGGTGGGGAAGTGGGAGAGCGAGTCAATAGCGAGGGGTCTACGTAAACATTCCCATTCCAGACCTTTGACCTTCGATTTCATGGCTAACTTATTGGAAGCGATGGGAGCATCGTTGGAGTCGATACGAATTGAAGCCATCAGGGAAGGACGTTTCCACGCTGTGGCGCAGCTCAAGAGTGGTGACCGAGTGCGAGAAGTGGATGCCAGACCCAGCGACGCTATTGCCCTGGCTCTACGCCTAAACAGCTCCATCTATGTGGCGGAAGAGGTGCTGGAACAAGCTAAATTAAATGTCCCTGTCAAAGAGCTTGAGCCGAGACAATTAGGAAAGGGGGTGGAAAACATCATGCGGGAACTGGAGTCACAGCAGATGAGGAAAGAACAGAAGCGTCAAGCCCTATCTTCTCTGACTCAAAAGGAGAAAGAGGAGGGGTACCAGAAGCTTATTGCCGTCATGTCTGGCAGTAGAAATTTTGCATAAGTCAGGAAGGCACTGTTGCAAAAACTAAATAAGGGACAACTGGTTGCGGGTTTTCCTGACTGGGAGAATTTGTCTGAAAGCTCCTGATTACCTGAGTTTCTATCGTTTCCGACTAAAATGGCTCAAGTCCTTTTCGTTTGACAGATGCTCGGAGCAAGAATGGCTCAATCTCAACCGTGGCAATGGATTCCCACACATTTAACTCTAGAACAGTTTGAAGAATTTGTCTTGCCTCACCTGCATATTGGCAGTCGCGGACCTCAGCCAAAGCTCTCGTTGCACACCCTCTTCAACTACATTTTGAAGCTCTTGTACCTCGGCTGTCAGTGGCAAGAACTGCCGATTGAAAAGAATAAAGCAGGGCAACCAGAAATTCATTACACTCGGATCTATCGAGCCTTTCGGCGCTATGAGGCACAGGGGTGCTTTGATTCCATTTTCGCAGGTTCGGTGTTGCACCTTCACCAGCAGGAGTTGCTTAACATCAGCGTGATCCACGGCGACGGCACAACGACATCAGCCAGGAAAGGCGGGGACAATCTCGGATTCAGCGGACACAAACATTTGAAAGGCGACAAAGTGGTGGCTTTCTGTGATCGCCACGGCAATGTGATTGCGCCATTCATTGCAGCTCCTGGCAATCGGAACGAATCGCCGTTGTTGAAGACAGCCCTGCCTCAAGTCACCCGCATCGCTCAGCAGGTCGGACTCGACCTGAACCAGACGATTGTTAGCTTGGATGGGGTTTACAATAGCCGAGCCAACCGCAAAGCCATTTTCAATCGCGGCATGATTCCAAATATGCCTGAAAATCGCCGCAACAGAAAGACTCTAAAGCGGGGACGCAAACCGATGTTCAAACCCGCCATCTTTCAGGAACGCTTCCGTACGATCGAGAGAGTCTTCGCTTGGGAGGATAAGTTTCGACGCTTATTGCTGCGCTTTGAGAGGATTAGTGAGTTGCACTATGCCTTGAAAAGTCTAGCGTACACAATGATCAATCTCCGG
>JAFAVL010000180.1 GCA_019242465.1 Chroococcidiopsidaceae cyanobacterium CP_BM_RX_35
TGTGCAGAAATTAACTAGCGTCGGGCTGCAACTGCTCGAATAGATGCTCCCAGTGAAGTTGGCGATCACTGCCTTCTCCCTGCTTAACCTCAAAGGTGACGTTACACGCTTTAGGCTGTTCAAGTACCTGCACACATAGTTCAGCGATAGAATCTCGGCTCACTTTACCCTTGATGTTGTCGCCTTGGTCAAAAATCAACGCCTGCACCCCTGATTCTTCTGTCAATGCACATGGTCTAATGATGGTGTAAGGCACTCCACTCTCCCTGACACTGTCCTCTCCCTTTAACTTCCACGTTAGAATCCCTCCTAGTTGGTCGTTTAATCGCACCGCAGGTGGCTCTTCCTCTAAATTAATTCCAGGTTTTCCCGGACGAGTGACTCCAGCAGAACTGACTAGTACAAATCGTGGTTTTGGCGTACCGCCATAAGCGCGAACCGATTCCACTTCCAGTGCAAAGCTACCCGGCTCAAATTTGGGGTTAAGTTCCCCATCATACTCAAACTTGCTAAGCATCAACTGGAACGAGTAGATATTGCTTAAATCGACAAGGGGAGAGTCTCTCAATGTTTTAGCCCGAAACACCGGAACTAACTGAGTGAAGGGGATGCGGACATCGAGCCAGCTGTTGTCTACGGTGTCAAAAGAATAGCTGTAGGCAGTGCCATCCCATTTAGGATCTGAGCGGATAATGAATTTATAGCGCTTGCCGTCTCCTTTCACACGTAACTCTATACCGTCGTAGCCAGTTAAACTGAACGGTGGCTCAAAGTTGCGGGTGCGCACTGAAGCAAAGCCACCGGAGTTAGCGGTGGACACGTTGCCAGCAAACAAGGCGGTGTTTTCTACCAGGCGCATGCCGCTTTCACTGACGCCGCCCATGACGATATCATCGACCACACCCCAAACATTCTTCAAATCATTTGATGGAGCTGTCAACGTTTTCAAGGACGTTGCCTGCGGGAGACCCGCAGGCATACCAGTCCGTCCGGAGGGAGCCTCCGGGAGCAACGCTAAAGACTTCGTGAAATCAAATATCAGTTTTTCTGTCCCCCTACTCAGATACTGGGCAGCAGCCTGTACCAGATGCTTCACTCCTAGATATTCCACTCTTTCTGGAGTGTCCCCCACAATTTCGGGTTGGTAGAACTTAACACCTTGATAATATTTATCACGCTCTGGTGTATCTCCTTCAACTGGCTGCACCCTTACAGCCGTACAACAGACTACGGCGCTGATGTTTGCCATCATTGCGGGAGTGAGAGTCTCTGGTTTGGTGATGTCCCCCACATATAATTCCACCTGATTACCCAAGAGCGCCCGTGCCTTGTCGGCATTCCTGACAAGCGATCGCACCTTGTAACCGTGCTCAATCAATCGCTGCACAACTCGCTTACCAATGCCACCCGTTGCTCCAGCTACCAATACCACTTCCATTCTCTTGCCTCCAAGTCTGTCCTTACTATCATCAGCACGACCTTGGAGCAAGCGCATCAGCCAACCGAGGCAAGGGATGACATCGAAATAGGCAAGGGTTTGCACAAACTTGCCAATATCCCAGGGGCGATCTTTTTCAGTCATGGCTTATCCTCATTCCGCCGCAGCTTTTTTAGGGTAGAGCTTTATCTATTATGACAATTTGACTTTCTTGTGCGGATTGACGAGAAGAAGCAGGGGGAAAGAGACAGAGGAGCGGTGACTACCTTATTAGTACGTAATTATACATAAATCCTACGTTTAAGTGAGCAAGAGTGGCTAACTGTACGTAAATCTACTATTTTTTTCTTACTTGTCTCGCTCTAAACTAAGCGAGAAATTGTTCTGGCATCAAGATATAGCAATGACTTAAGAAAGTGACAGCTACGCTTCACAACCAAACAGGATAAGCGTTTAGGGAAACAACCTTTGAAAAGAGCTGAGTGAATTTAGTAGTAAATTCCAACAAAAAAAGGGCTTTCAGCCTGAGCTAATTGAGAATAGGAGGAATAAGAGCCGAAGTTCTTATATATCTTTTTATGTTCTGTTCAACGGTACACTGCCTTTGCACTTCTGTTGTAAAAGCAGCAAATAACCCCTTCCGCAGTCAGAAATACAACAGCTAAAGTTCCAGAAGCAGGTCCAGTTCGTTGCCCAAATATTTGAAATCACTGCATAGTTGGAAGATAACTGATGGATACTCTCTCTAGAAATACACAAAGGCAATCCTTATCCGCGTCGTTACTGGAAAATGCGGAATGGCATCAGATAGTTATAGAGTGGAACGACACTCAGGCGGATTACCCAAGGAATAAATGTATTCATCAGTTGTTTGAGGATCAAGTAAGACAAACTCCTGACAACGTCGCTATTGTCTTTGAGGGCAAACTGCTCACTTACCAGGAACTGAATTGTCGTGCCAATCAATTAGCTCATCACTTGCAGACTCTAGGTGTAGGACCAGAGGTAACGGTGGGAATTTGCCTAGAGCGATCGCTCTTATTGTTGGTTGGGCTTTTAGGTATTCTTAAAGCTGGTGGAGCATATGTGCCATTAGATCCGCAACTACCCCAAGAGCGGTTAGCCTTCATGCTAGAAGAGTCACTAGCTAGAGTGCTATTAACTCAACAGAAGCAACTTGAGAAGATTCCAGAGCATCAGGCACATGTAGTTTGCTTGGACACAGATTGGCAGATTATTGCTAGCCAAAGCCAGAAAAACCCGGATATCCAAGTATTAGCTAACAACTTAGCTTACACGATCTACACATCAGGCTCTACTGGAAAGCCTAAAGGAGTGCAGATCGAACACCAAGCCGTGGTCAATTTCTTAACCTCTATGAGTCGGGAACCGGGATTGACACGGCAAGATGTACTCCTGGCAATTACGACCATATCTTTCGATATTGCCGGGTTGGAACTTTACCTACCAATAGTGATAGGGGCTCGCATCGTGTTAGTGAGTCGTGAAGTCGCTTCTGATGCGGCACAGCTCATAAAAACCCTAGCTGAATCTGATGCTACAGTCTTGCAAGCCACTCCAGCCACCTGGCAGATGCTGTTAGGAGCAGGATGGCAGGGTAATAAACGGCTCAAAATTCTTTGTGGCGGGGAAGCATTAACTCGAGAATTAGCCGATCGGCTACTAGAAAAGAGTAACTCTCTGTGGAATATGTATGGTCCTACCGAGACTACTATCTGGTCTACTGTTTACAAGGTAGAGCCTGGAAATGGTTCTGTGCCTATTGGTCGCCCGATTGCTAACACGCAAATCTATTTGCTAGATCCACATTTACGCCGTAAGGACGATCCTCTTAAACCTGTCCCTGTTGGTGAGCCGGGAGAGTTACACATTGGTGGCATTGGTTTAGCTCGGGGTTATTTGAACCGACCGACACTGACCAATGAAAAATTTATTTCCAATCCCTTTATCAACGAGTCAGGAGCTCGCCTTTATAAGACTGGAGACTTGGCTCGTTACCTGCCGAACGGAGACATTGAGTTCATTGGACGTATTGACCACCAGGTAAAAATTCGTGGCTTCCGCATCGAACTCGGAGACATTGAGGCAGCACTAAGGCAACACCCTACTGTGAGAGAAACTGTCGTCATTGCTCGAGAAGATTTGGCTAATGATAAACGTTTAGTTGCCTACGTAGTTCCAAAGACACAATCTGAAACGTTAGAGCAGCAGCTGGTAGTAACGCCATCTCATGTCGAGCAGACGGTGCAGTGGCAGAGGATATGGAACGAAATCTATAGCCAATCTCATGTAAAGTCGGAATCAACCTTCAATACCAGTGGTTGGAATAATAGCTATACAGGTTTACCAACCCCAGCCAATGAAATGCGGGAGTGGGTTGAGCGTATAGTTGAACGCATTCTATCCTTACAACCTAGGCGCGTACTAGAGATTGGTTGTGGTACGGGGCTACTGTTATTTAGAGTTGCTCCTCATTGCTCCTACTACCTTGGCACAGATATCTCTACAGAAGCTATCTGTTACATTGAGCAGCAATTAAGAAGGAATGAGCAGGATTGGACACAGGTCAAGCTCACCGCTAGAGCTGCAGATGCTGTTGAGGAGGTAGAAACCAAAACGTTTGATACAGTGGTGATCAATTCTGTGGCTCAGTATTTTCCTAGCATTGATTATCTATTGCGCGTCTTAGAGGGTGCAGTAAAGGCAACCAAGCCAGGAGGCTATATCTTTGTTGGAGATATCCGCAGCCTACCTTTACTGGAGACTTTCCATACATCTGTTCAATTGTACAAGGCTCCCGACTCTTTACCTATAGCTCAGTTGCAGCAGCGCATTCGAGAGCGCATGGCACAAGACAAAGAACTGGTTATCGATCCTGCCTTCTTTACTGCTCTTAAGCAGTATCTACCACAGATTGGTCAGGTCCAGATTCAGCTCAAGCGCGGTCGTTATCATAATGAGCTAACTCGGTTCCGTTACGATGTATTCATTCGGGTAGGAACTCAACGGTTCGCTCCTAGTAGCTCCGGCGACTGCGTTGAGCGAGCTGAAGTTCATCCTACTGTAGAACCTTTGTGGTTGGTCTGGCAAGAAGACATGACATTGCCATTGATTCGCCAGTTCTTAACAGAGATTGAGCCAGAAGTTGTAGGTATTACTCGAGTTCAGAATGCGCGTGTTCTGGCAGATATTGCCGCAATGGAATTGCTAAGCGATCAAGATAGTTATGAGACTGTAGGAGATCTGCGAGAGAAATTGCAGAAAATGACTTGGCAACCAGGGATTGATCCTGAAGACCTATGGAGCTTGAGCCAGGATTTACCATACAGCATTTATATCAACTGGTCGCCATCTGGTAAGGATGGTTGTTATGACGTTGTATTTCAGCGGCGTTCAATGCTGCCAACCGAGAAAGACAGCTACATTGTTCCTTCCTTATCTGGAGCAACGCCGACTCTTAAACCTTGGAGTTCTTATGCCAATCATCCTCGACAGACACAAGATCTAGATAACCTCATACCACAAATACGTGCCTTTCTCAAGGATAAACTGCCCGACTACATGGTTCCTTCTGCTTTCGTCGTACTGGATACCCTGCCACTAACACCTAATGGTAAGGTCGATCGCCGAGCCCTTCCCGCGCCAACTCGAACTGGTCCGGTTTTAGAGGCTTTTGTTGCACCCTTGACCCTAACCGAGCAACGGCTAGCCCAGATCTGGGCGCGAGTGCTAGGAGTCGAGCCAGTAGGAATGCATGACAACTTCTTTGAATTGGGAGGTCATTCTTTGCTAGCTGTTCAGATGCTTGCCCAGGTGCGAGAAACTTTTCAGGTGGAATTACCCTTGCTATGCCTCTTTAAAGCGCCTACTGTAGCGGGGCTTGCTCAAGCTATTGATGTTGCCCTGCATTCAGGCTCTCGTTCGGCGGTTGATAACGGAACGATCCTAGATTTAAATGCGGAAGCTGTTTTAGAGCCAACAATCTGCCGCACTGATAATATTTCTGTAGAGCCCATACAGGAATCCCCCAAACATATCTTTTTTACTGGAGCCACTGGCTTTCTAGGAGCTTTTCTACTTCACGAACTCCTGCAGCAGACCCAATCCACCATTTTTTGTCTAGTACGTTCCCTGAGTCCTGAGTCAGGTAAACAGAAAATCCGAAGTAACCTAGAACGCTATTTGCTGTGGAACGAAGAGTTACACTTGAGGATTATTCCGGTTGTTGGAGACCTATCACAGCCATTTTTCGGGATGAGTGAGCAACTATTTCGCGAGTTGGCAAGTCAGATCAATGTCATATATCACAGTGGGGCGTGCGTTAATTTAATTTATCCCTACACTGTACTTCGAGCCCCTAATGTTCTTGGAACTCAAGAAATTCTAAGGTTTGCTAGTCTAGTTAAACTCATCCCTATACACTTCATCTCAACCCTTGACGTGTTCCAGTCGCCTCGGTATTTAGGAACGAAGGTGATTCAAGAACAAGACAATCTTGCTCATAACGAAGATCTTTACAATGGCTATGCTCAAAGCAAATGGGTGGCAGAAAAGTTAGTGATGGCCGCACGTGATCGCGGAATTCCCATTTGTATCTATAGACCGGGAATGATTTCAGGACATAGCCAAACCGGTATTTGTAAAACAGACGATCTTGTATGTCGAACGCTCAAAGGCTTTATCCAACTTGGTAATGCGCCTGACTTAAATATGATGGTTAGTATAGCTCCTGTGAACTATGTTAGTAGTGCAATTGTCCATCTGTCAAAGCAAAAAGCATCGTTAGGTAAAGCTTTTCACCTTGTTAATCTTCGTCCATTATCCTTGAGCAAGCTTGTTGACGAGATTGGCGCTCTCGGTCACCAGGTTGAGCAGATACCCTACGAGCGGTGGCAGGCAAAACTGGCAAATCTAGATATTTCTCAAGACAATGCTTTAAGTCCGCTGTTGTCTCTACTCACTAATCAGATATCTGAGGAACACCCAACCTATCTAGAGGTATCTCTAGGGTTCCGGTTCTTTGATTGTCAAAATGCAACCAATGGACTCGCAGGTACTTCCATCGCTTGTCCACCAGTAGACGCTAAGTTACTGAGTACCTATCTCTCTTACTTTACTCGTAGTGGTTTTCTAGACTCTCCACCACTTAAAAAATCTTTAATGAGTTTAAGAGTTGCAGAGCTGCCACAAATCAGCTAGCTGCCGACAAGTGAGATCTCAATCACTGCAAGCATAAAAAGTTTGTGGTTAGTTATATAACCGCAGCTACAGTGATAAAAACTCTTCTCATGTTCAAGACTATACCAACACAGAACCTGATGAGGTCTGCTCTTCGGAAACTGATTGGCAAGAAACTAGACCGACCTAAAACTATGCGACTCTCACGTAGTCTCAGTGCCATCGAAACTTGGAGCTTTGGTCTTACGGGTCATGTTTGTTGGCTAGTCACTGCCCCTGTTATCAATGCCGCCCTAGGACCTCAATCTATCTTCGTTTGGTTGCCTGGAGTGATTGTATCAATCCTGCTTAATTTGCAGGTGCAACGCTTAGGTAAGTACTGGCCAGAGATGGCGGGCGGGACACCCAATTATGCAGCTCGGTTATTAAACAACTTTTTTCCGGGTCTAGGTGGATATATTGCAATTGGATACCTGATTGGATGGATATCAGTGCCAGTACTGCATGCATTGATCCTTACCGAATTGGTCGAAATGAACCTCGCAACTGTGGGTCTCCATTATCCAGAGACGCTCCTAAAAATTGGGTTCACATGCCTAGCGTTTATTGTGGCTTTTAATGGTACCCGTGCATTAGCGCTCTTACATTTATTTTTTGTCGTCCCGGCGGTCATATTCCTGCTTGCCCTTTGCTTTCAAGGTCTTGGATGGTTGACTTTCTCAATCGCTAGCCCTGGACTTTTTCCTCATCAGTGGTCAGCCCTTAGTTTTGGGGAATGGGCCAAGTGGTTTTTCATTGCCACCTACTCTGTCTACTCCTGCGAGACAGCTTCCTCGTTTGTGGCTGATAGTCGGCAACCTTCTAAAACTTTGTGGTTTCTTTCATTCGCTGCTTGGCTAATTCCTCCAGTGTTTCTAGGTGGCTCTTGGGTACTCATGCGACTGGCCACACAACCAGGAGTAGGCGATAATTTATACCTGGATCTTCTCGCGGTAGCTAATCCTATCTGGGGTCAGTCAGCCTCATTTCTCGTGACGCTTCTGATCTCCTTCGCGGGGCTCTTGAGTTGCGCTACGGCAGTTTCTAACTGTCCTCGTATTTTGTACCAACTTGCCCTAGATGGACACCTTTCGCCTGTATTCACCGTTGTCTCTCGACGAGGCGTCTTGGAACCTGCTCTCATATTGACCTTTTTGCTCAGCCTCCTCTGTTTAATTTGGGGAGATCTATCTCAGGTCTTAGTAGTGACTGGTACTGGCTACTTGGTGTCCATCATGGGGTTTCATCTGGGGCTGTGGCTGTGCCGAGATCAAGCAGAGGTGGGATGGCCTTGGTGGTCACTGAGTTTTTTCCTAATGGAGGCAGTTGTCCTGGTAGTAGGAGGCTTAGCCTGGGGTTGGCAAAACCTGCTGCTCGGACTCCTTTTTCCTATCGGGATTTTGGCTCTTGATGCTGCTTTTAAACGCATTTCTTGGGTATCATTTCGTTCGAATTGGTGGCTCTCGCGTTACCGTGGTCAGTCTCGTGGTCAAGTACAAGACTTCGTAAGGCTGCAGGTAGTCGTCCTGGTCCTATTGATCTGTGGTGCTGTCACTATAGGTTGGACCGTGAGTGGAAAGCTAGACAGAACTGCTGGTGAACCTAAAGCCGATCTCCTCGTTATTCTGCTAGTAACGCTCTCATTTGTAGGAGTTGCGATCGCTTGTTGGACAACATTGCCACAGATAGCTGCTATTGATGAAGCTCGCGAACAAGTCAAAAACTTATTTATCACTGCTGTCGATACTGTTCCAGATACTGTTTTAGTGTTGGATGAAAACGGCACAATTTGTCAGACAAACGCTGCTGCTGAAGAGTTATTTCAATTGAATACTCAGGCTCTGGTCGGATATCAACTTAACGAACTCCTCACTGCTCTATCTGGGACACCAGCGCAGTGGCCTAGCCGGAGCGAACGGACCCTCACAACTAACCAGGGCACGCATATTATTGAGTTGACTGTTTCACGACAAGCCAAACGTAAGCTCCCAGAATATGTAGTGATTCTGCGCGACATCAGCGAGCGTAAGCGGAATGAGGAAGAATTGCAAGCATACCGCAACCATCTCGAGCAACTAGTAGAAGAGCGTACCAACGAACTGAACAGGGTTAATCAGCAACTGCAACAGGATATCATCGAGCGGCGGCGAGCCCAAGAGCAACTGCTACACAACACTCTGCATGATGGACTAACTGGATTACCTAACCAAGCTTTAT
>JAFAVL010000224.1 GCA_019242465.1 Chroococcidiopsidaceae cyanobacterium CP_BM_RX_35
ATATATTGTGTCAAATAAAATACATTAAAGCGGTGTAAAGTTTGTACTACCGATTGTAACCATTCAGTCACCCAGAGTTGGGTAGTGATAGGAAGAAGTAGTGGTGAGGCTCAAATCCTGTCTAGCTCTACGTTGTAGCCATGAATGAAGAACCAAATCGCTCCTAGGGAATTGTCCAGCTTTTTGGAAAATGATAGGCTTTCTCTCACCAACCCTTGAAACCCGTTGTCTGAAGGTATTATTCAAGCTTTGAATATGATTAATGAGACCTGTTTCTTTACCGACTGCTCGATGACGTTTAGAATGTGGGTTGTCCCTACTACTTGACTGCACTAAAGACCAAACGTTCCGGCGATAATATCTCGCACCAAGGAATCGCTAGCATTTTTAATGCTATCAACTAGTGAGACATACTTTAGGTAGCGTAGTCGGGAAAAGTCTTGCGCCGGTTGCAGGAGTGCAGGGAGGGGAGCCTGTAGTTCATTTGGTATGAGCTGCTGTAGGACAACCTCTAGTAATGCCTGGATTTTGGCTTGAACAGTGGGATCGTCACTATTAGCAAGGTTATCTGTTTCAGCTCGACCCCCGTCGGTAGTGTAGTCGTAATATTCCAACTCTATTGAATTTAGTTCGATGTCCGTAGTGTCATGCTTCCATGCTGAATAGATGCCTAACTTTTCTGCCTCTGTTCTATAGCCAATAATGTGGGATTTAATACCAGCTCCTGTCACAATCAACGGTACATACTCATCAGTGGTATGCAGGATATAGGGGCGACCTGAAGCATTTTGATCCCTAAGCAGGGGTATCAAATTCAACCGCTTACCATATATCTTTTGCAGTTCAGACGTCATCCAATTGGTGGTTCCTAAGGAAGCCAATCCTAGTAAGAGGCTGAGGAGATCGACACTCGATGCTAGTTGGGTGCGAGTCACCTCTGGAGATTGGGTGAACCGTGACGAAAAGTCCCGCACCACTAAAGGAACGCGTAGTGCTTCGTCATAAACAGTTGCTGACTTACCTTGCAGTCCGTGGGCACTGCCATATTCTCCATGATCTGATGTAAGAATTACAACAGTGTTGTCACGAATCTCCTCAGGAATAGCGTTGAGAACCAACCCTATTTGTTGGTCCACATACTGCATCACTAGCGCATAAAGGTCAAGGGCGCGAGACCAGTAAGCATAAGGGGCGAGGGCTGCCTCGTAACCTTGGACTTGAAAAAATCGAATTTGAGACGGAACAAAGGAAAATGTGGTTGCGCTTGGGTCATCTGAGACACCAGTGCCAAAGGCTTGTTCAAAAAGTTGCTTCTGGAAGCTTTGAACATTAGGCTTGTTGTTTTTCAATGTGTCTGCCGACTCCCAGTTAGGAGGCACAGGCGGAAATCCCAGGGGCGGTGGACTGCTTTCGGCTGGGTTAGGAGTGTAAGACTTGAACTGCTTCTTATCAGCCTGTTGATAGAGAGAATTATACAGATCAGCCTCTGTCCCTCCCCAAAAGTATTCCTTGTCATGAGGATTAACGAAACCAACGGTTAAACAGAACGGAGGCTGATTAGCAGTACGGTTTGATAGCCAATCTACAGCCTGGTTAGCAGTTTGCTGATCTTTTTGGTAACCTTCTGTGCCTACTCCTAGAGGATCTGGAATTGTCAAGCCGTTGAAACCGTAGGCTTGGAGATAGGAAGTTAGATTGCCGTTAGTAGGCGCATTAGACAAATGCCATTTACCGATGTAAGGTGTCTCATAGCCAAGTCTACGTAGCAATCTCCCATAAGTGGGAAAGGCACGGTTCAAGGAAGGTGCTTGGAGGCTGGTTTGCGGGCGGGTTGTTAACATCCAACTCTGTTGGGCATATAGCCCTGAAACTATGGTGCCTCGAGCTGGAGTGCAAGCATCACTAGCGGTGAAGTAGTTAGAAAACTTCACCCCGTCACGCCATAGCCAGTTATAGGTCTGTGGCATGACGCTAGATATGAACTGATCGGCTGTGGTAATCTCTGTCGGAAAAACGGTGGGATATCGCATTTCATCCACCAGAATCAGAATGATGTTGGGTCGAGGTCCCTCAACAGGTGTTTCCGGTGTGGTTGTAGCTTGTGCCTGCTGCTCCAACAGCTTTGCCAGAACTGTACCAGCAGTTGCTGCACCTGTAACCTTAATGAAATCACGTCTATCCATCTTGATACTTCTCACGATTAGAGTTAACTTTTCCCCATCTATTTGTTATCTGGATAACCTTACTCCTGCTATAGGGAGAAGCAGATCTGCCGAAGAATTAGAACACAGGATTTCAGCCCTTCTTACTTCACTTGCCCATTGGTTCAACACTTTCCTATCTTCCTCAGCGACGGCTGTGACCTTGTATACTGGTGTTCCAGCAGGATGCTGGTAGGAAAGTTTATCCCGGTCGTTAGTTCTAATCATCAATTACTAGAAAACTATTGGTTGACTTCACAGTATTTTCAGCCGCTAAACTTCGGACCAAAAAACATTAGCTAAAGCATTTGTTTTCTAGCCAAAATCTATATGATTATCCCTAGTAGCAAAAATATAGTATGGTAATATATTTATCTTCTCGGAGCTTATCAAAAATTAATATCTTTGAGGTTGTGTTGGGGTAAAGGAAGCGTAATAGATTATTATGATTTATGCTGCATTGAAGCACGGTTTTGGTAGTGATATGGAAGTAGTGGTGAGGCTCAAATCCTGTCCAGCTCTGCATTATAGCCATGGATGAAGTACCAAACAGCTCCAATATGATTGTTCAGCCTTTTGGAGAATGATAAACTTTCTCTCACCAGCCCTTGAAACTCGTTGTCTGAAGGTATTATTCAATCGTTCTATATGATTAGTTAAACCTGTTTCTTTACTAACAGCCCGATGGTGTTTAGGGGGAATAACTGTTTTCTAAGCCTGCCAAAAATCTGTATAGGCGAAGGCAGAGTGTTGATAAATCTCTGGCAAAGAAGCCTGCAATTTACGGGCTGCTTTTCTCGTTCTATCTCCTACAAAGCAACCGACAATTTTTCGAGAATTACGGTCAATTGCTAGCCAAATATAAACCTCATTTTTCTTGCAATCAACAAATGACCACAGCTCGTCACATTCAACAATCAATTTACCGAGTAGTTTGACTGAAACCTTGATCTGACAAGGAGTTCGAGCTAGCTTTTGATTGACATAATCTTGCAGCCAAGGCTAACTTACTTGAGTCACTCTGGCAATTCCTCGGAGTGATATTCTCTCTAGTAAGAGTCGACCAATCAGTTGTTTGATTTCCTTTGAAACAGTGGTTTTAGTAGAATTGATAACAAATTGGTGACCGCAGCTTTTACATTTATATTTTGGTTGCCGTTATGAGCTGAACCATTTTTAATCAAATGCTCAGAGCCACAGACAGGACAGACTTGTTCTGGAAGTTCTTCACACTTTCCCGGGGATAATTTTATCGACTCTCGTGCTATGTTAGACAACAGCACCGCAAGTAATTGAGAGATTTATGTCAAACGATAGTGTAAAAACCTTTTTTGTTATGCTGCCATTAGTACTTGTAAACATCCAGCAGTTTCAAAAGTCAGAGTTAAGAGTTACTACATTATCTAACAAAAGTTTAATAGTTAATAGTAGCTCTTTTCAGAGCTGGCAAAATTCACGCTTTAATTCAACCAATAATAAGTTTAGTTATACCAAAACATCAGGGCAACAATCCGATAGATCCCACAAGGTTAGAAGAGGATCTAGGAGAGCTTTTAAATTAGGACCGGAATTGATACTTCGGATAGCAGCATTCATGATGGTAGTTTTAACTGTTACAGCCGTATTTATCTGGATACTTTTTGGTTGAAATAATCTTTAGAAAGTAGAGAATTCAACTTTAGATATACTGTCCCAGTATGCTGGTCGAAACTACCCGCTTTAGTGGGAAATTTTCCATCTGTAGATTATTCGTCGATAATCCGATAGGAGGAGTAAGCCCTGTAGAGGGGCACCACAGTTATAGATAAAACA
>JAFAVL010000405.1 GCA_019242465.1 Chroococcidiopsidaceae cyanobacterium CP_BM_RX_35
GCATAGCATTGTGAAGGCTTATATCAGCATTCTTAGTATCGTAGACCTAGTATGCCCGAATTGAACCGATAGTCTCAACCTGAATTCGATTCACCTACCGCTACACGGGGCAGCCGATGCTTGAAGCCGCAAAGAATTTCCCAAGAAATAGTACCTAATGTTGTTGCCCAATCATCAGCCCAGATTTGTTCTTTACCCTCAGCTCCTAGAAGTGTCACTTCCTCCCCTACGGTGAGATCAGCGATCGCACTAACATCTAGCATGAGCTGATCCATCGTTATCGCCCCAACCTGTGGTACTCGCTGACCGCGAAGCAGTACCGTCATTTGATTAGAAAGGTTGCGAGGTACGCCGTCAGCGTAGCCAATACCGACAACAGCCAGGCGCAGTTCTCGTTCAGTTATAAATTTATGACCATAACTCACACCTGTCTGGGGCGGAATTGTCTTCACCTGAGTCACCCGCGCCTTGAGTCGTAGGGCTGGTTTGAGATTGATTGTATTTCTCAAATGGGTAGCTGGGTAGAGACCATACATAGCCAAACCTACTCGCACCATGTCGTAGTGTAATGCTTGATCAGTGAGGGTGGCAGCTGAGTTAGCTAAATGTCGGGGCGGTAGAGGCATCACAGTTGCAATTTGGGCGATCACCTGCTCGAACCGTGCTTGCTGCTGCCTCATCACTGTTTGATCAAGACTCTCTGCTGTTGCTAGATGGGAATAAATGCTCTTAATTTCTAGATGAGGCAGTCGTCGCACGAGTTGGATAAATTCCGCTGCTTGCTGCCAAGATGGTCCGAGTCGCGACATCCCTGTATCAAACTTTATATGTACTGATAAAGGATGGTAGCCGCAAGGATTTGTGCTTAACGTTTCTGAAAACATTAGAGCTTGTTGCGGATGATATAGTGTCGGCTGTAGTTGCCAACGGGTGATCGCGTGAATTTGCTCTACAGTATGAGTGGCACCCAAAATCAGGATTGGAGCTTTGACGCCAGCTTCTCGTAGTTCAATACCTTCCGGCACTGTTGCCACACCTAACCAACTAGCACCAGAATGCAGGACCGTTTGTGCCACTGTTACCGCTCCATGACCATAAGCATCCGCCTTCACCACTGCCAGTAACTTAGTGTGAGGAGATAGAAGAGCCTTGAGCTGCTTGACATTGTGCGTTAGCGCGTCTGTGTCAATTTCCACCCATGCACGTTGGCGCAGCTCATTACCAGCATCGTATTGCTCTGTCCTTACTAGCAGATCGGTCGGCTCCCAACTCAATATCATGACTTCCACATCTCCCTAACACCACTGCAATATTTATACTCTCCTCATTGCCCCAACTCCAGTTCTGTGTGCTAAATCCATTTGTCTGCCAAGAGAACGTCAAGAAAGAAGCAGGGGGGCGGGGGGCAGGGGGCAGGGGGCAGGGGAGATAAGAGAACTGAGGGTGATTAATTAGATCTAGAGATGACTTCTATCTACAACCTCATTGTCACTGCTATGTCTAAAAAAGGGGTCAATTGGGTAAGAAGACTGACTAATTAACTCAAAATTCCCTTACTCTATAGTCTATTGCTCCTTCACTCCCCCTGCCCCCTGCTCCCTGCCCCCCTGCCTCTTTGGTCAAGACTCGCAACAAAAAGCGCAGAGCGAGATGCAGTTGTGTTACCATCTGTAAAAAATATTGGCTTGAGCGATCATCAATGGGCAAGGTTTTAGTCCTCAACGCCTCTTACGAACCGCTCAATATTACGAGCTGGCGGCGAGCAGTCGTTTTGTTAATCAAAGGTAAAGCTGAGCGGGTTGAGTACAACGGTAAGTACGTTTACTCCGAATTCCCTCTCCCAACCGTGATCCGGCTACGTCATTATGTTAGGGTTCCTTACAAAGAGATTCCCTTAACACGCCGTAATATTCTCCATCGCGATAGTCATGCTTGTCAGTACTGCGGTTACACAGGCGACGATTTGACACTAGACCATGTAACTCCCCGTTCTCGAGGTGGCGGCGATACCTGGGAAAACATAGTGACTGCCTGCGTTCGCTGTAATGTCAAAAAAGGCAGTCGGACACCTGTCGAAGCTAACATGCTTCTGCATCATCCTCCTAGAAAACCCTACAGCAGCCTCTACTTTGAAGTGAGCAAGCACCTTAAAAGTGGGCTTCACGAGGAGTGGCAAAAATATATCATTGGTCTCTGACAATTGGAAGCTGAGGATGGGAATGCATAAGCTGAGAGACTGATGCAATATCTGGGTTTTTTCTGCGAAGATCTAGATCTGTACCTATCCAGTCATTCCCGCATTCAGATTTTTCAGTCTAGCATATACCTCACACTCACAACAACATTCATGGACTCGAACTCACTCAAGCTGGTTGAAATGCCAGCAACAAAAGGTTCTACACCTCCAGGCAGTACCCAAGATCAGATATCCCCGGTTGAAGAATCTGTTCAGGGGTTTACTGTAGTTCCGCCAAGCAAGGAGTCTGACAATCATGGGCTTCAGCGCTGTATTCAAACATGGTCAAATCATAAGGCGGAAGCTCTACAGCAGATGCTAGATCGGCATCGGCATGAACGGCAGTTGGTGATTCTGCAAGATTTTCCTGACCCCGATGCTCTCTCCTCTGCCTGGACATATCAGCTAATTGCCCAGCAGTACGATATTCAGTGTGACATTGTGTATGCTGGCACCCTCAGCCATCAGGAAAACATTGCCCTAGTTAAACTGACTAACTTACCTGCCCAGCGCTGGACAGCTCAGACAACTAAGACAAAGGACTTATCGGTTTATAAAGGCTACGTCTTGATTGATACTCAGGGAACTACAAGCCAGCTGCTACCACTAGTACAAGAGGCACGTATGCCAGCGCTTGTAGTCGTTGACCATCACACTATACAAGACGACCTGCAACCAGAGTTTGCTGATATTCGCCCCGATGTCAGAGCAACCGCTACCATTTTCACTCAGTACTTACAGGCAGGTTTGCTCACCTTTGATAGCAGTGTTAGCCAACATGTCAAATGTGCCACTGCTTTGATGCATGGAATCAGGTCCGATACGATGCGGTTGATGCAAGCACAAGAAGAAGATTTTCTGGCGGCTGGATACCTTAGCCGATTCTATGATGCCCAGTTGTTGAACGCTGTGTTGCAGGCAACGCGCTCTAAAAGGGTAATGGACGTGATTGAACGCTCGATCAAAAATCGAGTTGTGCAAAACAGCTTCTCCATAGCTGGTGTGGGTTACCTCCGCTACGACGACCGCGATGCCATCCCCCAAGCAGCTGACTTTCTAGTGACTGAAGAAAACGTCCACACAGCTGTTGTCTTCGGTATTGTCCATGACAAAGAAGAGGAACTGGAAGTTGTGGTTGGCTCCCTCAGAACCAATAAACTCACTCTCGATCCAGATGAGTTCATTAAAGAAGCTTTTGGGCAAGACAACCAGGGACGTTTCTTTGGCGGTGGTCGTCCAGGCGCAGGTGGCTTTGAAATCCCAATGGGCTTTTTGTCTGGAGACAATGAGAATTCCGCCTACGCCAAGATGAAATGGGAGGTGTTTGATACCCAGATCAAGCAGAAGTTGCTCAGATTGGTTAATCCCAACGATAACCTGATTGAAACTGAGTAGAATTGTGGAACTGTACTTGATCCGTCATGGCATAGCTGTAGACCGGGGTAGCAATATTTCAGACGAGGAGCGGACACTCACTGCACAGGGACGGCAAAAAACTCAGCAAGTGGCTCATCGGTTAGAACATCTGGGTCTGCGGTTCGATTTGATTTTAACGAGTCCCTTAGTGCGCTCACGTCAAACAGCAGAGATATTGCAAAACCAGGGACTGAGCCGCCAACTAGAGGAAGCTAGTACACTAGCTCCCGGAGGTGATATCCAAGACTGGCTGGGCTGGTTAGGGCAATGGCAGCAGACTACCCCTGTTTCCTGGGTCCTGGCGCTCGTAGGTCACCAGCCCAACTTGGCACAGTGGGCAGAAATCTTAGTTTGGGGTGAAGCTAGAGACGCCATAGACTTGAAAAAAGCCGGTATCATTGGTTTGAAACTCCCAAAAACTAAATCGCCAGTAGGTCATAGCCGCCTGTTTTGGCTGACGCAGCCAAAGTTTCTGCTCTAACTAGCATCTGATGCCGATTGTAAATCCGGTGACATCACACTCTTGTTCTGGTAAGTTAGCTTGATTACTATTCCATACAAGCAGTTGCTATAGCTACTAATATGTCCGTTTGCGAATTTAGACCAGGTTTAGAAGGCATTGCTGCCGCTCAATCCAGTATCAGTTGCGTTGATGGGCAAAAGGGGATATTGGAGTATCGCGGCATCCGTATTGAAGAGCTAGCTGCGAAGAGTAACTTTCTGGAGACTTCTTATCTCTTGATCTGGGGAGAACTGCCGACAGTGGAAGAGCTTGAGGCATTTGAGCATGAAATTCGATACCATCGGCGGATCAAGTATCGCATTCAGGATATGATGAAATGCTTTCCCGAAAGCGGTCATCCAATGGATGCCCTACAAGCCTCAGCCGCTGCTTTGGGCTTGTTTTATGCTCGCCGTGACTTAGATAACCCAGTCTATATCCGGGAGGCTGTAGTCCGGCTGTTGGCAAAAATTCCCACGATGGTGGCAGCGTTCCAACTGATGCGTAAAGGGAACGAACCAGTGCGACCGCGTGACAATCTGAGCTATTCTGCTAATTTTCTGTATATGCTCAGCGAACGGGAAACCGATCCACTAGCAGCTCATATCTTTGATATTTGCCTGCTGCTCCACGCTGAACATACAATGAATGCTTCCACCTTCAGTGCGCGAGTGACAGCTTCGACGCTGACTGACCCGTATGCCGTAGTCGCTTCGGCAGTGGGGACATTAGGAGGACCACTGCATGGTGGAGCCAATGAGGAAGTTATTGGCATGTTGGAGGAAATTGGCTCAGTCGAGAATGTGCGTCCCTATCTAGAAGACCGCTTAGAACGTAAGGCTAAGATTATGGGGTTTGGGCATCGTGTCTACAAGGTGAAAGACCCACGAGCCACAATTTTGCAAAGCTTAGCTGAAAAGCTGTTTGAGAAGTTTGGGCACGACAAATACTATGACATTGCCTTAGAGATGGAACGCGTGATCGAGGAAAGATTGGGTCAAAAGGGGATCTATCCTAATGTTGACTTTTATTCGGGTTTAGTATATAGAAAGTTGGGAATACCAACCGACTTGTTCACCCCGGTGTTTGCGATCGCTCGCGTTGCTGGTTGGCTAGCCCATTGGAAAGAACAGCTGGCAGAGAACCGTATTTTCCGTCCCACCCAGGTTTATAACGGTCTTCACAGTTCCCCTTACATTCCAATGGAAAAACGCTCACCCTCAGACAAAGACCATCAAACGGTATACTAAGCAGTGGAATAGCAAGAAATCTTCATAAATTTGATGGAATGGCAGCTAGCCATTAACTTAACGGGGTGAATTGAAAAACATGGACGTAGGAATCGACCTCGAAGGAAGTTTTATTCAATCCGTCACAGATTTAGGAGTGCCAGCTGGGGCAGCTAAAGCTATTTGGATGCCACTGCCAATGATCCTAATGCTGATTGGAGCTACAGTGGGGGTGCTGGTGACCACTTGGCTAGAACGGAAAATTTCAGCAGCAGCACAGCAGCGGATTGGTCCTGAATACATGGGACCTTTCGGCTTGCTGGTTCCGGTAGCAGATGGTTTAAAGCTCGTTTTTAAAGAAGATGTCGTTCCCGCCAAGTCGGACCCTTTATTATTTACCCTCGGACCAATCATAGTAGTGATTCCAGTGTTCTTGTCTTACATGATTGTGCCGTTCGGACAAAATCTGGTGATCGCCGATGTTGGGACTGGAGTCTTCTTATGGATTGCATTGTCTAGCATTCAGCCAATTGGCTTATTGATGGCTGGCTATGCATCGAATAACAAGTACTCACTCTTAGGGGGCTTAAGGGCAGCTGCTCAGTCAATCAGCTACGAAATTCCCTTAGCGCTTTCGGTCTTGGCAATTGCCATGATGTCTAACAGTCTGAGTACCATCGACATTGTAGAACAGCAATCTGACTACGGTCTTTTAGGGTGGAATGTCTGGCGGCAACCCATCGGT
>JAFAVL010000636.1 GCA_019242465.1 Chroococcidiopsidaceae cyanobacterium CP_BM_RX_35
CAAACGGGCTAAGTATTCATGAGTCAACTTTGCCCATCCGTAGGACATATCTGGCAATCCAATATCAGATTTAAACTCAATCATGTCCTCTTTGAGAAGGACGTAGTTTTCACTGGTTTGGAGTTTGATTGGATACGCAGCACTGGAGCTAAAACAAATCGTTCTCTTTGGTTTAGTTATGACCGCCCACTTCCAGAACTCTGAGTCAATAGATAGATCTTCGGCTACGGCGAGCGGGTTACTCTCAATCATGATGCGACCACCTACTATCGCTGCCAGATGAAAGCTATAGTCAAAATCACTGTCAAATACGCGCTTAAAGTAAGCTCGGCAATCTTCAGGGTAGAAGTAAAAATTTGAGTAATCGAGGGGATTAAAAAGCGGCCAACCTTCGTTCGGGTCAATTCCACCAGTGTAAGGACTAATGTTGTCAACGCAGTGGACTTCATCTCCCATATCGAGAAAACGCTTAACAATGTGACGACCTACAAATCCAGCTCCACCAGTGACGAGGATTTTACGCATCTTGGAAATGCCTCTTATACAGATTGAATGCATGGATAGACCTTTCAGGCAGATAACTTAAGATACTCTCTGAAGAAGACGTCAAGTCATTAACTAACCCGAGATTATTTTCGTATCCTATATACTCCTGTTTCATGTCTTTAACGAGATCGTGTGCATTTCGATCCTGATATACTGAAGCCTTATTGTAAACTACTTTATACCCCTTTGCCTGGACATAATAGGCTGCCCAAATATCATCCATACGACCTATATGTGGAAACAGAAAATAATCTTTCAACAAAGAACCTTTTATAAAAGTATTTTGAGAATTGAAGGGAGATACCTTATTACTTGCTATTGGAAAGTAACTTTCGTCGAAATTGCATTCTGGAGCATGTTCCATACGGCAAATAGCATCAATATCCGGATCTCCATTCCAAAAATCTGCCTGAACATCGACATTCATGACCTTCTTTTGTTTTTTAGAATAGTCGCGTTTAGGAATCAATTGTAAGGGATAACCTCTGTGCCAAAGTCTTTTTTCGTTTGTCGCTCCAACAGGGTCGAAAGCTGGAAGCTCCGTTTCATAAAAATTCACTTCGGCTTTTTCACCGATTAACAAATTTTTTCCCCAGGTTTCATACGGAATATTATCATCATCGATGAGCGCGACAATTTCTGCTCCCATGTCGTAAGCCCAGAGCAGACCGAAATTTCTGCGTTGGATGCAATTCCAGCCTATAGCATCTGACAAATCTTTGTCGTACTCTTCCTGCATCTGCGGTGTGACATAAATTCCCCGTTCTAATTTGTAATCTATCGGAGTTTTTTTGTCTCCAATGACAACGATTCCCCAATCTTCCATTGCTTGGAAACGTTTCAAGGCCTCAGTTACTGGATTAATTGTAGTCGTGACAATTACCTTCTTCATAACTCTGCACCTAATAAAAAACAGTACTTAAAGGAATGGCTCTTTATGGATTCCAGGGATCTAGTTAGGAAGGCACTCTAATAGAGAAGGCAACAGGGTTTTACCCAGAAGTGTTGAAAGATAGCTTAACCGACAGAAAAAAGGGGACAGAATGCATTATCTTGGTCCCAGTAACAAAAATTTCTGTCTAATGGTAGCCTCATTTCCCAAGATTGTCAAATCGTGACTGAAACAGCTTTCGCCCAATGATTACCCAGCTTTGAAATCGCGCTTATTCTTTGAAATCTGGTTGACTTTTGTTCTAGACCAAAGTTTGAGGAGCATGAGAGACTTATTCTATCGGCTAAATCATGCTGGGACTGGCGTCGATATTTCCACCTTTTCTAAAGCCTGTAAATCTCGGCAAGATATGCAGTTTTGTCGAATCTACGTTAAGTTAATCGAGCAGCTAAAGCGACAACACCCGGTCACAGCTCAAACGTTAATACCTATCGATTCAACAGTGATTTCAATCAGTAGTAAGCTATTTTGGCGGCAAGAATATCATCAAGTGAAGTTGATGAAAGGCATCAAGCTAGGACAAGGAAATCTCAGTGAATGGGGAAAAAGTAGCGAGACCGTCAAGAGCCGCCATGCAACGGCTGAAAGCCTTACGTTGAAACAACTCTGGAAATAAAACCGCAAAATTCTTCAAGAAGATCTACATTTGGTGTACTCTTGCTGTCCCAGTTAGACTCTACTTGAATTAGGACAAGGTTTAGCAACGTAGCTGCAAGGGTTTCAGGCTACAAAAATTTAACAGGTTTAATTAGGACAGCGATCACCGCTGTGTTTGGCATGTCAAAACAACTTTTTTGAGTCAAACTCGTGAGATTTTCTGGAACTATTATCCCTCATTTATCACTCTGGCAAGAGTGTAATCAGTGAAAAGGATTGAAACTAAGGCGGTATATATGGTAGAGCCAAGAACTGCCAAACCAACCGTAGCTTTTGTAGATGAATATTGCCAGTTTTATCAATCGCTGTTTCCAGAAGTCAGAAG
>JAFAVL010000785.1 GCA_019242465.1 Chroococcidiopsidaceae cyanobacterium CP_BM_RX_35
GCCCCTGCCTGGGGATCTACACCAAGCAGCGTGCGAATTAAAAAGTCACCCTGCTCTAATTCCTGTTTGAACTCGTCTCTTGCTATACCCACAAATAGAGAGCGCTGTGCCAACTGCCGATCTTGTTCGCTTAAGCCCTCAATCAAATTCTGTAGCACTACCAGCGGCGGCAGGTTTTCTAATTCCAGCAAGATATTCCGTTCGCCCTTGCTTATCCTGTAAGGCTTGCCAATTGGACGGCATCCTTGCGCCACAATTGTTTCTAGTACAATATTACCACTTAATGCGACACCAACAGTCCCCTCCCGATACATTTGATCGTTACAGAACAAGCCAATCCTGCCTGGTATCGACGAACTCCCGCTAGCCTGCCCTCCGACCTTGACCGATTGAGGATAAGCAAAATCTAGTCCTTGAAGCAAATCATTAACTCCATTTGTAAAGGGATCTGACAGCAAAATGAACTGTGGTGTCTTTAAGGGAGATATGTTGGTCAATTCAACCCAAGCATCAGGCGGACTATCTAAGTCGGGTAAAGTGCCTGGAGTGATGTGAAAAGCCTGCACGTCAACGTTAGGAAGGTGGGCAAGACTCAAACTTATAGCTGGCAAGTCCTCTAGCTCTTGTGTCTGCCCTTGCGAGTTCATCCCGATAATGCCACCACCACTACAGCCAATCAACGCTGGCACCGAGAGCTGCTCTTGTAGCAAGGGCAAGAGTCGGGAGTACTCACTGGTAAAAGCAGACGAAATAAACACAAGTCCCAAGTCTGCTGGCGAACCTAACGAATCTGAGGCACGTTCTACCACATCTGCAATAGCTGACTCCAAAGAAGGACGGATTGATAAGGCGTTTGTCCATCGCATTTGGTCTAACATTGGTTCATTTTTCGCTTGATTTTTTTCCATTGTGATGCTGCTTTTCTTGAAAAGCATCCTAGCTCTCCCTGGGGGAGGAGGATGGGGCAGGGGGCAGGGGGGAGAAACCTAAAGGATTTATCCAGGTGCTTCAACATAGACGCCAAGGAAGCTCGTTGCTAACAATCAAGGGTACAAATTTTTTGGGTTCTCTATCATGATTTATCCAGGGGCTTCAAACCTTGTTCTGGCAAGGGAATTAAGCAACTTCTACCCCCTGCCCCCTGCCCCCCTGCCTCTTCTGGTAATAGGGAGAGAGGATAAGTACAATTACCTCTTTTGTATGAGGTGAGGTCAAATGTTAAAACATCTAAGATAGTTATTGGGTCAACTGATGTTGCCTGTTATGACTGTTGATCGGTAACAAGCTTGGCACTTGGCGCTTAAGTGCTTAGGTAGAATAGAAGAAAACACAACGAGCGGAACTTTCAGTTGAGAAGGTTTCCTGTCCTGAAGGAAGATAACTGAAGTAAAACTAACCATGAGCAATATCCAGCAACAGATTGAACAAGAGATAGAGCAGGCCCGTGCTGCTTGCGATGTCAACGGCGATTCTTCAACTGAGTGTGCAGCAGCTTGGGACGCTGTAGAAGAACTGCAAGCAGAAGCATCCCATCAGCGGCAAAACAAGCCGAAGAATTCCTTAGAGAAATACTGTGATGATAACCCCGACGCTGTTGAGTGCCGGGTGTACGATGACTAACAAATAAGAGGCGGTTGGGGAGGCGACCTCCGGGAGCTGCGTCGGCTACGCCTTGTCCGCCGTGCAAGGCTCCCTTGCCCCTCCATGCACCGTGAGAGAGTCGGGAGCAGTGGAAGGAAGGCGAGGGTTTATGATGCTGTTGGAGAGCAAGGTATGTTTCCTTCCCTTGCTCTCCACGCCCTCTTTATTGTGAGCTATGCAAAACGAAATTTGGTTTCGCCCCTTAGTCTGGATGGACTACCGCTTGGCGGTTTTATTCACGGTAGTCATCCCCTTAGTTCTGCTAGTCTGGGCGTTCGTACAGAAGGCAGAAGCAATTCAACGATTGCTAGCCATATATTGGCGAGTGTCAAGTTTACTAGCCATCACAGTATATTTGTTTGTTGCTTCGCTATCGGTAGGTTTTGTGTCGGGTATCTTAGCCCGTCTTCTGATTCCAATCTCTCTCTGGTTTTGGGTAGATCTCAATGAAGAGATTGATGATCAGCCTAAAAGCTCATTAAAGCTTGTCTTTACGTCGTGGCGTTGGGCTGTAACTGTTTACGGTATCTTAAGTGCCTTAGCTGTACTGCCATTTCTACAATGTGTTGTATCTACAGCTCTTGCTAGTCCATTTTGTCACGTCTGGCTGGAACCAACATTGCTCTACGCCTACTACATTCACCCTCATACCAAATCCCAGTTCCTCGGCTTTCTTGCGATTGTAGCCTTGACGATTTATACCCTATATTTCCTCTATTTTGTCTTTGTCAAACTGAGCAAGCAGGGACGTTCTGCAATCCCACAGTGAAGTGAGTCAGCGGTACACCGCAAGCAGCAGCACTTTCGCGGTCGCTGCTAACTATATATGAATTGTTCCCCCGGAAAGCGATTGGAACACTATACTCTTAGGCGAGTCCATGAAGTCTTGCTGGTGACAGCGGAAGTTGCTGGTGAGCCAGATCAGATTGCTATATTCAAAGGCTTCTCTAGTTCCTTAATGCACCCAACAGCATTCGATCCAGAGGAACCTGTTTTGCCAGAGCAGGCAAAGATTCTGACAATTGATCGATTGGCAGGTCCCTACAATCCTCAGTCACCATGCTACATCCAACAAGGACTTACTTGGGAAACTATGCAACCACTGCTGTTAGAAGTTGGAGTTTAGCCAGGATTCAGAGGCGTCAGTGCGCCTGCGGCAAAGGTTGTAGGGGGAAGGATCGGCGGCAAGATATGTCGGACATACTAGTTTTTTCAGTATTGCTGTCACAATTGTAGGTTGATAAAATACACATAGGTTAATGCATACACAGATGCTCAGAGCGTATCAATACGCAGCGATCAGCTATCTCAACTGAGGAATAGACGTATTTATCGGTGTAAAAAGATGCAATGAGAAGTTTACGTCAGTTCAGCTTACTGGCTAATGCCGGAGATATGACGTATGGTGCCTCTGTTGGTATTTGACTTATAGTCACTTTGTGAGGAGATAAGCGGACATTCTCACTCCTCACTGCTTTCAGCAAGAGAAAATGTTATTCTCCAAGCGTGAGTGTGTTGTGTGAGGAGTAGGGAATTTATGGTCATATCTTCTGCTGGTACCCAAAGTACTGCTGAAAGCTCAGAATCCACTCAGTATTTGCGTCCGCTAGAAGCAGCACAGTCATTGTCGTTGACTTCCCGATTGACGACAGATGCTCATGAAGATGTACTGCGCCACATTCCACCAATTCCTTCATTTGGCACAGACGGTATTCGCGGACGAGTAGGAGAGTTATTGAACGCCCCTTTGGCGCTACAGGTTGGTTGCTGGGCAGGGCTAGTGCTACGAATGCAGTCTAGCGCTCCTCTTGGACCAGTTATTGTGGGACAGGACTCTAGAAACTCCAGTGATATGTTAGCAATAGCTCTCTGTGCTGGTCTAACTGCTGCGGGACTAGAAGTTTGGCATCTGGGTTTGTGCCCCACCCCTAGCGTTGCCTATCTCACCAGTGTGAGTCATGCAGTAGGTGGAGTGATGATTTCTGCTAGCCACAACCCGCCAGAAGACAACGGAATTAAAATCTTTGGACCAGATGGGACTAAACTCCCTTTAGGGTTACAAAAACAGATTGAAGCAGGTCTAAGAAGTGGTGAAGCGTTTCCCAGCAACCACAATGCTTACGGACGACACTATATGCGACCTGAGTTATTAGAGAGTTATGCTGAGTCGTTAAAGAGACCGCTCTTAGGTACACTCAATCTTGAAGGAATGCGAATTGTTTTAGATCTGGCTTGGGGAGCAGCAGTCGGGTTAGCCCCAGCAGTATTTAGGGATATGGGAGCGGAGGTCATCTGCTTGCATGACTTGCCAGATGGCGATCACATCAATGTCAATTGTGGCTCGACCTACCTTGCCCCTCTCCAAGCTGCTGTTATGCAACATTCGGCTGATTTGGGATTTGCCTTTGACGGCGATGCTGACCGTGTTCTGGCTGTTGATGGTCAAGGTAGAGCGGTTGACGGAGATTACATACTCTACCTTTGGGGTCAGACATTGAAGGCAGCGCAGCAGTTGCCTGAGCAGTTAATTGTTTCTACTGTTATGTCTAACCTTGGCTTTGAGCGAGCTTGGCAGAAACAGGGCGGCAGGCTCTTACGGACTCCAGTAGGAGATCAGTACGTTCAGGCAGAAATGCTACGGACTGGGGGAATGCTAGGTGGCGAACAAGCGGGACATGTTCTCTGCCATCACTATAGCGTAAGTGGTGATGGTCTACTGACCGCACTACATTTGGCAGCTTTGGTGCAACGCTCTGGTGGTTCCCTTACTGAACTGGTAAATCAAAGCTTCCAACCCTACCCACAGTTATTACGGAATGTGCGAGTAGAAGAGCGTGAAACTCGGCTGGGCTGGCAGAGGTGTGAAGCTGTACAGTGTGCGATCGCGCAAGCTGAAGCTGATATGGGCGAACAAGGACGAGTTCTAGTCCGTGCCTCTGGCACAGAACCGGTCATCCGAGTTATGGTAGAGGCCGTCAAAGCCGAACTTGCCCACCACTGGACTGAACAACTTGTGCTAGCAGTTCAGCACAACATTGTTGGGTAGATATCAGCACAAGAGCTGGGAGAAGAAGCAGGGGAGCCAGTGTCCAAAGGAGGGGGTGTCCAGAACGGGGTCTCCCCGCGAGACAACCCTCGTCCGGGTTCCCCCCACAAGACAACTGGCGTCGAGCTGTTCTTATAAGGGGGAAGAATTAAACCTCTCCCTCCAACTCGAACTGCCCCTTGCCTCTTTAGGCAAGATGAGCGGTATAGTTTTCGCATTTCCTTGTAAAAATTCGTAATTTTTTCTAAAACACGCTCAGCCCGACCGGAAAACTGGGGTGTTATGTCATGATCTGATAGTAAACAAACTATTGGTTTTAGATTCAGAGGCAACCCGCTATGGCTCTGCGATTAGGCGATACAGTCCCAAACTTCACTCAAGCTTCTACAGCAGGGGAAATTAATTTTTACGACTGGGCTGGAGACAGCTGGGTAGTGTTGTTCTCCCATCCTGCTGACTTTACCCCAGTTTGCACAACTGAACTAGGAGAAGTCGCCCGGCTCAAGCCGGAATTCGATAAGCGCAATGTTAAGGCGCTGGCTCTCAGTGTCGATGATGTGAATTCCCACAAAGGCTGGGTCGGTGATATTGAAGAAACCCAACATGTAGGTCTCAACTATCCCATATTGGCAGACCCAGATCGGAAAGTTTCTGACCTCTACGACATGATCCATCCCAACGCCAACAACACCTTGACAGTTCGCTCTGTCTTCATTATTGATCCTCAGAAGAAACTACGTCTCACCTTTACCTACCCTGCCAGCACTGGACGCAACTTTGATGAAATCCTCCGAGTTATTGACTCTCTCCAGTTGACAGACAATTACAGTGTGGCTACACCAGCCAACTGGACAGAAGGAGGCGACTGCGTGGTTGTCCCTTCCATTAAAGATCCAGAAGAGTTGAAGCAGAAATTCCCTAAAGGCTATACAGAACTCAAGCCCTATCTGCGGATGACTCCTCAACCTAACAAGTAGAAGGGAAGAAGGGAGTAGGTGCTTTTCTTACTCCCTTTGCTGGTCAAATTTAGGTGTAGGGTGAACGTTAAACAGAGTTTCCCGCTCCCGCGTCTAAGCAACAATTTGAAGAAGTCGATATACCTCCCCCTAAACTAGGGTTATAGGGGGAGTCCTATAGCTTCCTGGAACTTCCCCTATCAGAGAGATAACCTGAAGGTAGCTCAGCATGGATATCAAAAACGGCTTTGTAGGCGCGGTTGGCAACACGCCACTGATTCGGTTAAACAGCTTTAGTGAAGAGACTGGGTGCGAAATTCTTGGAAAGGCTGAATTTCTCAACCCAGGTGGCTCAGTTAAAGACCGAGCAGCACTTTACATTATTCAAGAAGCAGAACAAAAAGGCTTGCTCAAACCAGGCGGCACAGTGGTGGAGGGAACAGCTGGTAATACTGGCATTGGTCTGGCTCATATTTGCAATGCCAAAGGCTACAAGTGCCTGATTGTGATTCCTGAAACTCAGTCCCAAGAAAAAATGGATGCTTTGAGAACTCTGGGAGCTGAGGTGCGTCCAGTTCCAGCAGTGCCATACAAAGACCCTAATAACTATGTCAGGCTCTCCGGCAGGCTGGCGCAAGAAATGGAAAATGCGATTTGGGCAAATCAGTTTGATAACTTGGCAAATCGGCAAGCACACTATGAAACGACTGGCAAAGAAATCTGGGAACAGACAGACGGCAAGGTTGATGCATGGATAACATCTACAGGGACTGGTGGCACCCTTGCTGGTGTAGCGATGTACCTTAAAGAAAAAAATTCTGCGGTTAAGACGGTTTTGGCTGATCCCATGGGTAGCGCACTCTATAGTTATATTAAGACAGGTGAAACCAAGTCAGAAGGCAACTCGATTACAGAAGGCATTGGCAATAGTCGGGTAACAGCAAATATGGAGGGTGCCCCCATTGATGACGCGATTCGGATTGATGACCATGAGTGCGTGCAGGTGGTCTACCGACTATTGAGAGAGGAAGGTCTGTTTTTGGGCGGCTCATCAGGTATTAATGTGGCAGCAGCCGTGGAGCTGGCTAAGCAGATGGGACCAGGTCATACGATCGTAACTATTCTTTGTGATAGCGGTGCTCGGTATCAGTCGCGCCTATTCAATCAGGAATGGTTGCAAGCGAAAGGGCTATTGCCGGATTAGAGGAGATTTCTCATGCAGCGAGTTCTGGAACCAGAAGTGATGGACACGTCGCCAGAGGCAATCGAGTACGATGCGATGGATTTCACAGAAGTGAATACTGCCTTTGCTTGCCGTGCCATCGAGTTAGGAGCGCAATCTGCATGTATCGTGCTTGATGCTGGTACAGGTACAGCTAGAATTCCGATTTTAATTTGCCAGCAGTCTCCCCAGTGGCAGATTGTTGGCATCGACTTAGCGCAGCACATGTTGTGTATTGGCTCAAAGAATGTCGAGCAAGCTAGCTTGCAAAAACAGATCCATCTGGAGCTAGTTGATTCTAAGCAACTTCCTTATCAGCAAGGAGAGTTTGACATGGTGATCTCGAATAGTCTGGTTCACCATTTGCCAGAGCCGTTACCATTTCTTTTAGAAATCAAGCGTGTGCTAAAGCCTAACGGCGCTATCTTAATTCGCGATCTGATTCGACCTGCTGATGAAGCAAGCGTAGATAAGATGGTGAAAAGTATCGGTCCAGGGTACTCTGAACACCAGCAGCAGTTATTCCGAGATTCTCTTCGCGCAGCCTTCACCCTTGACGAAGTGAAGGAACTCATCCACAAGTCCGGCTTGAATGGTTTGCAGGTTTATCAGTCGTCCGATCGCCATTGGACGGTGGAAAGGAAATATGGCTGACTCCAATCAACATTTTGTAGAATTAGTGACAAACCTGATGGTCGTGAGTAGCTAGTTCTGACGGTTTCACCAATACTACAATAATCCGCTCCGCCCTCCGTTTGCTTGGCTGGAACTTTCGCTAACCATCGGTGCCTTCCTAATGACCACAGGAGTTCTGATTCGGCAAGACCGCCAGGAAAGGCAAGCTGAGCAGCGGGCACAGCTCAGCTTGCAACTGCACCTGCTGTCGGAGCAAAAAATTGCCAAACTTATTACCTTAGTTGAGGAACTGCGCAGCGACCTTCCCAATGTGAGAGACCGACACGACCCCGAAGTGGAGGCAATGAAGCAAGCTGTTGACCCACATGCAGTACTGGATGCATTGGAAGAGACACTAGCAGCAGAACTGGCAGAACTCCAGAACCAGGAAGCATCTAACCAATAGCATCGGACTCAAGAGAGCTTACTTGTTAAGCAGCTCCCTGAAATCCTAACTAAGCAATTCAAGAGCTGCACTGTTAGTCGCTTCCAGTTATCGTCTCTTTGAGCTGTTCGCCCGCCTGCTTTGTCCCTGGATCAATTGGTTCATCAAGATTCAGCTTTTCTCGAACATTATCAACTATATTGTTGCCTGCATCTTGAGTGCTTCCCGCCGTCCGATTTTTTACCTGTATACCCTCTTTAGCTAAAAGCCTAGCTGACTTTTCAGCATCTTCTTTGATTCTTTCAGCCTTAGTCTCAACAGTTGCAACTTTGCCCCAAGCTTCTTGAGCTTGTGCTTGCAGTGGATTACCTTGTAAGTCAAAGGCAGTGCCTATGAAAACTGTCAAACTTACGAAGAAAACAGTTACGATCTGGCGCAGCCGAATACTTTGTAACCAAGAAATGACTCGATTCATTGAAACCCTCGATTGTATCGAATGTTACATAGTTAAGTGTTGAATTTTTATTGAATCTGTACATCAGTCTGGCGATATAAAATATTTGTTTTTAGAGGGGAAGATCAGGTATCGTACTCCGATGAAAGGATTCTTGATCAAGATTCTTCTTTGTCTATTTCACACTTTCATATCTCACCCAAGTAGGCTTTGCGTACCATTTCATTGGATTGCAAGGCAGTGGCTGTGCCTGCAAGCACAATTTGTCCTGTTTGCAGCACATAGCCGCGGTGGGCAACTGTCAAAGCCATCCGCGCATTTTGCTCTACCAATAAAATGGTTGTTCCTTGAGTGTTGATATCACGAATGATCGAAAAAATTTGGGTCACTAGCATCGGAGCTAAACCCATACTCGGCTCGTCTAATAATAGTAAGCGAGGTCGCGCCATCATTGCTCGACCAATCGCCAGCATTTGTTGTTCGCCGCCGCTGAGAGTTCCCCCTTTTTGATTGATTCGTTCTCTAAGACGGGGGAAAAGATTTAAGATTCGCTCTGTATCTGATTTGATGCCAAGCGAGTCGCGGCGGGAAAAAGCCCCCATTTCCAGGTTCTCTCGCACCGTCATACGAGGGAAAATTAGACGACCTTCAGGGCTTTGGGAAATACCTAAGCGGACAATTGCTTCTGTAGACAACGAATCTACAGGTTTCCCTTCATAGAGAATAGCACCTTGGCGCGGTCGCAGTAGCCCTTGGATAGTGCGGAGGGTTGTGGTTTTACCTGCACCGTTACTACCAATTAAGGTCACAATCTCGCCCTGCCCAACTAAGAGCGAAACTCCTTTGAGGGCATGAATATTCCCGTAATAGGTATGAACCTCTTTGACTTCAAGCATAATCTGAGTCCTGTAGGGGCAGTGCTTCTGTACCCGCCATGATTCCTGCATTACGAGCAACTGCTTCTGAGCCACCATGAACTAGCTCTTCTGCATCTTCTTTGCCCAGATATGCTTCAATCACACGTGGGTTAGCACGCACTTCTGCGGGGGTGCCCTCGGCTATTTTAGACCCATACTCCATGACACTCACCCGATCGGAGATTCCCATGACTACCTTCATATCGTGTTCGATCAGTAAGATAGTCAACTGGAGTTCATCACGGATGCGGTGAATAAAGCGAGTAAGTTCAGCTGTTTCGTTAGGGTTCATGCCAGCAGTTGGCTCATCCAGCAGCAAGAGCTTAGGTTCGCATGCTAAAGCTCGTGCAATCTCTAGCCGTCGCTGATCTCCATAAGAGAGATTCTTTGCCCACTCCTGAGCTTTTGAGGCACCTAAACCTACGAAATTCAGCAGCGAGAGCGCTTTTTGTTCAGCTTGCCGCTCTTCTCGATACACAGCAGGGGGACGGAGTAAAGTTCCAATTAAACCAGTCTTGAGTCGGCTATGCCTGCCTACCAAGACATTTTCCAACACACTCATATTGCTGAACAGGCGGATATTCTGGAAAGTCCGAGCAATACCCAATGAAGTGAACCGATCGGGTGTTACTCCAGTAATCTCTCTACCCTCAAGCATCAAACGTCCAGAAGTGGGGACATAGATGCCCGTGAGCATATTAAAGAATGTGGTCTTGCCCGCACCGTTAGGACCAATCAAGCTGGAGATCGTGCCTTGTTCAATTGCAAAGTTGACCTGTTTAACTGCTGTCAGACCACCGAATCGCATAGTCAGTTGGCGTGCTTCCAACAGTGGCATTACTGACTCCTTATATCTGCTAAAGACTCATTACTCACCCCATCACCCTGTAGTTCGGCTTGACGTTCCGCACTAGGTATTAACCCTTCAGGGCGGAGAATCATCATTAACACTAAAGTCAGTCCAAACAGAAACAGGCGCATTTGGATGGGATCGACACTAGTTGCGAGAAAATCCCTCAACGCTGGATTGCCAATGTTGGGTAAGACAGATGTATTTAGCAGACTCTTCAGAACTTGCGCCAGCTGAGGGAGATAGAGTCGATCCGCCGCCATGATGATAATACAGCCTAAGAGTACTCCAGGGATATTGCCCAGTCCACCCAAAATCACCATGCACAAGATAATGACTGAGACTGAAAAATCAAATACACTAGGGAAAATAGCGCTAATGTAAGAGCCGTAAAACGCGCCAGCAAACCCTGAGAAAGTCGCACCCATGGCAAACGCCAACAACTTGGTCTGAACCAAGTTAA
>JAFAVL010000466.1 GCA_019242465.1 Chroococcidiopsidaceae cyanobacterium CP_BM_RX_35
CCTATAAGTATAGGCATGGTAACCCATAACTTGAAAATCAAAGATTTTAAATTCCTTAGGAGTTTTGACAATAGCTTCTAGAAGCATCTGCATTAGGACCTGCTTTTCCCAATCCTGAACTTGCTCTTTGAAGTAAAAGTATGGTTCTGCTGGTCCATGGAGTATGGTAATTCCTATAACTCCTGAGAAATTCCAAATATCCCAGATAACCTGATTCATAAATAGAGTAAGACTTTCTGCTACTCGGCAGCGTCAAGAATATGCCTGCTACCAAAAACTTCAACATGTTCAAGAAAATAAACACTCAGCTACTACTTTCTCAGAAGCATCAACTCTAGAAGGTATTAGCTCATGAAACTTTTTACTGAGTTCTCTTGCTGTTTGGTAGTTAAGTATATCCTCTGCTTCAAAAAATTGTTTTGCAGCTTCCCGTAAATCCTCAACTGCTCCTTTTTTATCTCCTAGATTGGCGCGAGTAAGACCTCTCGCGTGATATGCTTTAGCATGACTGGGAATGATACGAATAGCCTCAGTATAATCCCAAATTGCTGCCTCCTTATATCCGAGACGCTGATAGAGAGAACCCCGATTGTAGTAGGCATTAGCATCATTAGAATTGATACGAATAATTTGGCTACAAATCTCAATTTCTCGCAAGCAACTTACCTTATTTGCAATTTTTGTCTGTTCCTTACCTAGGATTTGGGTGTAGTCTTGTAAATGGCTAGTACTTTTACCCAAGTTAGTACTTAACCGCTGTACCTCTGCTAGCTTCGTATTTAGCGTTGCCAGTTGAGTCCGGATGGCATCGTTCTCCTGCATGAATTGAGTTATTGGTAGATGATTAATACTTTGACCTAAATCAGTAGTTAGTTGCCGTACCTCTGCTAGTTGCTCGGTTAGCGTTGCCAGTTGAACCTCGGTTGCAACATCTTTCTGTACGAGCTGCGTGCTTGTAGTTTGATTGCTCTGGTCAAGCAAATCTAAAAGTCGCCTGCGGTTCATCAGATTTAGTACCGCGAATAAACTTAAAGGAATAGCAGCAAGCACAAATTGTTGGAAAACTACATATGCAATTAGACTGCTAATAAAACCAATCACTGACAGGGTTTCTACAACCTCCAGCCAGTGAAGATTTTTAGTATTTGATGAAACTGAAAAATGTCCCTTCATATTGTCAATATCTCCAGATAAATTTTTTACGTTGGTAACAAATCTAGGTAGTCATTACAATTCGGTTGAGTTCTAAAATCGGACGGAACAAGGCTGCTTCTTGGGGAGTAAGATATTGCTCAACTACGTCTTGTAGGACTTGGTAAGTTACCTCGGCATAGCTCTTATACTTAAAAGCATGTACAATTGTCCGGCACCAAAGTAAAAGGCTGCTCCGCAGGTAGTCAAAGTCGTTGACTAACAATGCGGCTGCTGCGTGCCGTAATATCTTCACCATGTCCCGTCTGCATACTTCAGTTACATCCTGAGAACCTAATTGAAATAAATTGACGTTGAGGGACTGCTTTTTTGCTTCTACTAGGTAAATAATTTCTGCTTCGGCAGCCCGGATCTTTTCATAGGCACTCACGCGTAGTTCCAAGGACTGGAGGTAGTCTTTCAAAAACTGGAGTTCTTGAGCTGTCGCATAGCGACCATCCGCTTCTACACTTAAGCGGCTTAGTTGTGTCAACATCTATTTCGATTTCCTTAAGTTAGTTTATCTTCTAAACTTCTCGGGTACGGGCAAGATACTCTCCCGCTTGCACGCGAGTATCCTGGAGCTGGCTAATCATAGAACGGGTAATCAACTTACCAGCTTCTACCAAAATCTTGCCGTTAAGAGGATGAAGGATGTCTTGCTCGGCACGGCGACCAATTAGAGCTGCAATATCCTTAATCGCGTTAACATACATCCCAGAAGGTACCTCAACCACAACACCTTCACCGATGACTCGAGCTTGGCAGGCAAGGCGAGAATTCGGCTTAGCTGTCGTGATCACCTCTAGCGTACGCTGCTCTCGGCGATTATAAGGAGAAAGGCTTTCTATACCATTTTTAATGTAAACATGGCAAGTAGCGCACATTCCTCGACCACCACACTCTTGAAGAACATTCAGTTCGTTTTCCAACAGAGCAGACAGAATGTTGGCGTTAGTTTGGACTGCTGTCTCTTGATCGATAGGTTCTAGCTTAACAATCTTGGTCATGCTTGCCCCTCCTCTTTGTTGTTTGGCTACCTCAGAGCACCATCAGCTAAGTTGACAATGCTGAGCTTGCGCTCTTGAGTCGCCGGAGCTGCCACAGGCGTTGCCTTGAGTTGCCATTACTGTTAAAATCTGCAATCGAGAATCCTTAAGTGGTTAGGCGGTCCATGATGGTTTCATGCTCTTGCCCTTCCTCTAACCACGCTTCTACAGGTTTAAGACGCTGTAGCAAGCCTAGAATGAAGCGGTTACAATTAGCCCCCAAAGACTCGCAGGAAGTTTGCACGCAGTGGAGTTCCCGTCCGGTGAGTTGGCTAAAGAAAGCGCTGAGTACGCCTGCTTCTAGGGAGCATGCTGGTCGGTTACCCTGTGGGGCAGCAGCAGCAAAGGGGGAGTTATAGATCTGCACAATTAGGAATCCTTGCTGGTAATGGGTTGGGTCAAAGTCAAAAGTGCCCCAGCCATGAGTTTTCCAACATTGTTTCAGACACTGAAGGAACTCCACCATCTCCATTTCAGCTAGAGCCTGATCATAGTAATCACTAACCTCTTCAACAAAACGGGCGTAGAAGTTCTTACCCCACCAACGACCGCAGTTAAAAAGCACCACATGAGCGGCTTGACCTGTCTCTTTTTCGAGACCAGCATAAATAGCTTGTACCAGAGTCTCTGGCAGAGCCAAGAGGCGATCACCTTGACGGGTTTCGAGCAAGCCTGATTCAAAATCACCTTTGATATAGGCGTCTAGGGCAAAGTAATTCCCCGGTAAGCGTTTTTCTTGAAGTAAATTGGCAACATCAATCATGAGCAGTCTCTCGCTTCAAATTCGTGACTTTATAATTGCAATTGAATCGCTTGTCCCTAAGAGAGTCTCCTTGGCTTGCTCCAAAAAAGGTTGTAGCA
>JAFAVL010000541.1 GCA_019242465.1 Chroococcidiopsidaceae cyanobacterium CP_BM_RX_35
TGAGCTTGTGGGGAAGTCATGCTGCTTCCGTCAACAATGGTATGACCCTACCTGGAGACGGTTATCCGCTCTGGTACGTATTCTTGGCTGAAGTATTTATGACGTTTTTGCTAGTGCTGTCTATTTTTCTCTTTTTGAGTAGTCGTCGGCTCATGCACTGGACACCGTTTATGACGTGGCTTTTAGTGGCAACAATGGTTTGGTTAGGAGCCCCAATCTCTGGTACTAGTCTCAATACTGCACGCAGCATCGGACCAGCTTTAGTCACAGAGTTCTGGAAAGACCAGTGGCTCTACTGCATGGCTCCACCACTAGGAGCGTTACTGGCTGTCGGAATCTTTCGAATTCTTTCATTGGGTGAACTAGAGCTGTTGACTGGTAAGCTTTTTCATGTTCCTAATTACCGCTGTATTTTCAAAAACGTCAGAATACCGCATCGTCTTCCTAGAGCGTGAAGCTTACCGATTTTGGATTGGGAAATCTTTTAACTGCTTCGTTGAGTTGAGCCGAGATAAAAATGGTTGCTGTGGAATCATCAAGAACAGTCATTGACTTTGGACGCGCTCTTTGTGGCAACCTCAGTCAGGCAGAAGCGCGGGAGTGGTTGGTCACTAATGGCATCGGTGGTTATGCTTCGGGGACAGTGGCGGGTCTTTTGACGCGTTGCTATCACGGACTACTTGTAGCAGCACTAAATCCACCATTAGGGCGCACTCTGTTGCTCACCAAGCTAGATGAGACTGCCCAGTATGATGGCTGCCTCTATCAACTCTGCACCAATCGCTGGGCTAATGGCACAGTTGAACCTCAGGGCTACCAGAACATCGAATGCTTTCAGCTAGAAGGAACAATCCCAGTATGGAAATTCGCCTGTGAAGATGCGCTGTTAGAGAAGCGGGTATGGATGCAACCAGGAGTTAATACGACCTATGTCCGCTACGACTTGTACCGAGCAATTAGACCACTAACGCTCTTCATTAAAGCACTGGTCAATTATCGTGACTACCATAGCAGAACCCAAGCCGGGGATTGGCAGATGAACATCAATCCCTGTGAGCATGGGGTTGTGGTGAACGCTTTTACTGATGCTGTGCCGCTTTATCTTTTAAGTGATCGCGGTGATGTTTCATCTGCTCACGATTGGTACTACGGATTTGACTTAGCAGTAGAACGCTATCGGGGGCTGAGCGACCAAGAAGATCACCTCCACGCCGCTACCTTTAACGCCACCCTCCAGCCCGGCGAATCACTTACAGTTGTCGCTAGCACTGAATTCCACCAATTAATTACTCCTGTCCCGGCACAAGATTACGGAGTTAAAAACCGCAGAGACGCTGAGAGGGCAGCGGAAAGTCTGAGCGGAGGAGACCTCCGCTCAGAACTTTCCAAGAGAGAGAAGGAGAATATAGAGACATTGGTGATGTTGGAGCGGGAAGGGAGTAATAGCAAGGCTGCGCTGGAAGTACGTCGCGCCTATGAGCAGAAGTTGATAGAACTTGGGAAAGCTACCCAATCAGCAGTAGCTCCTAACTGGGTGCAGCATTTAGTACTTGCAGCTGACCAGTTCATTGTCAACCGCTCCCTGCCCAACGAACCTGATGGTAAAACAATTATTGCTGGTTACCACTGGTTTAGCGACTGGGGTCGCGATACTATGATCAGTCTGCCAGGTCTAACGATCTCGGCTGGTCGTCCAGAGCTGGCACGCCATATTTTACGCACCTTTGCTTACTACATAGACCAAGGGATGTTGCCTAACCGCTTTCCAGATGTGGGCGAATCCCCAGAATATAACACGGTGGATGCATCCTTCTGGTACTTTGAGGCCCTTCGCGCTTATCATGCCGCAACTGAAGATGACGAGCTACTACAAGAACTCTTTCCTGCACTAAGAGAAATTATTGATTGGCACTGTCGAGGGACGCGCTACAACATTCACCTAGATCGTAGTGACGGATTGCTCTATGCAGGCGAGACTGGTGTGCAACTTACCTGGATGGATGCCAAATTTAGCGACTGGGTAGTGACGCCACGCATCGGCAAACCGATAGAAGTCAATGCACTCTGGTACAATGCTTTGCGAAGCATGGCAGTATTTGCGCAACGGCTTGGCAAACCCGAACAGGAGTATAAGCTGATGCAGGAGCAAGCAGCAACAGGATTCACTCACTTCTGGAATGATGCTCTCGGTTACTGCTATGACGTACTGGACAGCCCTCAAGGGCATGATGCCTCACTGCGACCAAACCAGATTTTTGCTGTGTCGTTACCTGAATCCCCCCTGACGCCAGTTCAGCAGCAAGGTGTAGTGGAGTCCTGTGCCCGATTCCTGCTCACCTCACATGGCTTGCGCAGTCTCGCTCCTAACCATCCACAGTATCAAGGTCATTATGGTGGAAGTCCACGTCAGCGAGACGGTGCCTATCACCAGGGCACAGTCTGGGGTTGGCTAATTGGTCCATTTGCCTTGGCTCACCTACATGTGTTTCAAGATCCGGTAAAAGCTCGTAGTCTACTTGAGCCGATGGCTAACCATCTATGCACCCACGGTGTCGGAAGCCTCAGTGAAATTTTTGATGGCGATGCACCAATGACTCCTCGTGGTTGCATTGCCCAAGCCTGGACAGTGGCAGAAGTGCTACGAGCCTGGATAGCAATCCAAAATCTAAGTCGCTCATTGGTGAGCGCAAACGCTCAACCCAAAATCTAAAATCGTCATGACTCAAGAAGAAGCAAGATTAGCTGCAAACCATAACCGCACAGCCTACTGGAAGCGTTGGGGACCATATCTAAGTGAAAGGCAGTGGGGTACAGTTAGAGAAGATTACAGCGCAACTGGAGAAGCTTGGGACTCCTTCTCACACGAGCAGGCTCGCTCTCGTGCCTACCGCTGGGGTGAAGATGGGATTGCTGGAATTTCTGATAATCATCAGCGGCTATGTTTTGCTGTTGCCTTATGGAATGGTGCAGATCCAATTCTCAAGGAGAGAATGTTTGGGCTAACGGGGAGTCAAGGCAACCACGGGGAAGATGTTAAAGAGTACTACTTCTACCTAGACAGCACCCCTACCCATTCCTACATGAAATGTCTTTACAAGTATCCCCAACAGGCATTTCCCTACAAGCAATTGGTAGAAGAGAATCGGCGCAGAAGTAAGTTTGAACCGGAGTTCGAGCTACTCGATACAGGCATTTTTGCCGAGAATCGGTATTTTGATGTGTTCGTCGAGTACGCTAAAGCCGCACCGGA
>JAFAVL010000833.1 GCA_019242465.1 Chroococcidiopsidaceae cyanobacterium CP_BM_RX_35
GGTGTGATTAGTGGCAATATCAATATCCTGAAACTTGAGCATCTCTATCACTTGGTCGGTGATAAGGATTCTGTTGAGCGTTTGGGTGAAATTATGTTTCCCAGACGTTGGGCAATCTTCTTCCTGTCTTACTGGAACCGAGCTAAGCGCTTGGGCAAAATTAGCTTTGTTTCTTTAGGACCAGTCGGTCATCAGCTACCAGGCGGTCTTATGGACCCTAACCAATACTTGCCAGACGGTCGCAGCTTTTTACAGCAAACTATTGATTTAGTATCACGGATTTTAAAAGGAAATTTGTTCATGACTGGACAATCCACGGCGCGAAAAATCAGCAACTACGAACTTTACCAGCAAGCAAGTTTTAACCACCCAAGCTATTATCCCCTCACTCAATCTGTTTCACCAGAGCTTTATCAAGTGATTGCAACATGGATGGGCCGCTTGATTTTGCCTACTCCAGAACAGCGGCAGCATGTGAGGGGTGCCTTGTTTGAAGTTTACCATGCTGATAGTGCCCATGAGCATTTAGTTGGGCAAGTCGTAAATCTAAGGTGGAGTGATAACCCACAAGTACAAGCTTATGTCCGGGCTGTAACGAAAAATGTTGAATTCAACGCGCAGGCAGAGTACAACAGCAAGCAAGGGATAATTCATCCCAAGCGCCTGAATCATTGGCAAAAGGTTGATCCACTGGAGTCATTGGCTGGCTCAAGACCAAATGATGATGTGATTGTGATGCTGCACGAGCCAGTGCTAGTTGAAGCAAGCTTTGGTCCAGGTTCAAAAGACGAATCATCTGTAAATTTATACATTAGCCGCGAACCTGTTCAGATAACGGGACGATTTTATGGATTGGTGCAATTTTTGCAGTCCGTAGACTCTGATGCTAAACGATCCGATCAATTCCGGGTGGTTCACTTTAATCGCATCTCTCGCCAATTTGATGGGGTGGAAGAAACTGTTCGATTGCCCCAGCCGATCGCAAATAAATATGGCGCTTTTCCCTCAACCAGCCGCAACATTGAAAAGTCTCCCCTAAACCCAGGGGGTTGGTATATATATGGTGCAAAGGCTGATGACGGTATGTTTGCGGTACAAGGACTTGCCCCACGTGCCCTGTTGCAACTCCAGCCAGAGCGAGTCATTTTTGGTAAAGAGGAAGCAATGCACTACCTTAAAAAACAGTCCTGGGCAAATATTGCCACCCAGAAGGGACGGGTGTCATCCGTTCTTTTGTGTTCCGAGCAGCAAGACACTCAAGGCAACGCCTGTGATAGCTCCAGCGACTCAAGAGCGCAAGCTCAACAGGCAATTCATTCATGGCAGGAAGGCGATCGCGCCCTGGTCATTCATATGTATGGTGGCATTGGTGGCAAAAAGCGAGAAAACGCGGTCAAGAGTCCTATCTACTTTGGTCATTTTGCTTTTGGTGTAGCGCGAGTGGTGCGAGAACCATTAAATGATGAGTTACGTTTTGACATTGAGTACCACCAGGTTTATACCCACAACGACAATGGAATAATTGCAGGCACACTTCATTGGTCTCGCTATATGGGTGATCGCCAGTTTGGGTGGTTGGGGATTCGCCCCACTTCAGACATCCTGATCAAACTAGATGCCTTCACAGAAGATTATGACGTTATGGGCGTTCAAAGATCTGCACTGACCGATCTAGGGCGTCAGCTAGAAGCAATGACGGCGCGTTATCGAATTGGTAACGGTACGGGCGGCACTTACACTGAACCAGCAAACAACTGTGTTCAGGATTCTAATCAGGCATTGTATGCCAGTATTAAGCAATTACAGACATTCATTCAGTCCCATCCAGATACTATTCAAGACTGGTCAAAGCATCATCCTGAAAAAGCTGAACGCTTTGAGCAATTGGTAAAGTTGGAGACATCTCTCAAAAGCAAACTGCTACCTTTTGGTAAACCCCGTCGGGATTGGAAGAATAACGAGTATATGTTGGGAATTAGTCTAGAAGATCATTTGTTGAGCAACTTGTTAAGGGCTTTACTCAGCTGGCGAACAACGTTACCTCTGTTAGCAACTAATGCAATCGTCGAAATCTTTCTTTCACAAGGGGCAGAAATATGGGTGCTACGTACTAATCAGGTTGGTGGTTTCGATCCTGATATTGAACCAGTTGCTCCCACTACTTTTTAATTAGCGGTAGTTGGTAAATTGGAGCGCAAAGGACCAGTCTTCTTGCTTGAGGCGTTGGATGACAGTTTGAAGATCATCTTTGGTTTTACTAGAAACTCGCACAGCATCCCCCTGAATCGAGGCTTGTACCTTTTTGAATTCGTCTCGAATCAACTTAGTAATCTGTTTAGCGTTTTCCTGACTAATGCCTCTTTTCAGCTTAATTTCTTGCCGAACGCGGTTGCCGCTAGCAGAATCAACTTTGCCATAGTCGAAGATTTTCAGTGAGAGGTTGCGCTTGGCAGCTTTTTCTCGCAATACAGTATGAACTGAGTCTAAAGTGAACTCGCTGTCTGTGTTGATGGTAATACCTTGGTCGCTCAACTCTAGTGTGGTTTGAGTATCTTTGAGGTCATAGCGGCTTTTAATTTCCCGCACTGTTTGGTCAACGGCATTTACCAATTCTTGCTGGTCAAAGTCGCTAACAATATCGAAGGAATAGGTGGAAGCCATGGAGAGGTGAGGAGTGAGGAGTTTAAACTTGCGGAAAGTCTGAGCGGAGGCTTCCTCCGATTAGAACTTTCCAAGAGAACGGACTAAGGCAATATTGAAAAGGTGGCTTACAGGATGCTTAAAACCATTAGGGTGCCCGAACAGATGCCACCGATGCCGAACATCAGCGATCGCGCTAGGGGCACGTTGAGAACATAGAAAATTGAATATAACAACCGGGCAACGACGAAGGCGATCGCACAAGCGGCTGCTATGTTGGAGTTTTGACCTGTTACATAAGCCATCAGTGCCGCAGCGGTAAAAATCATGAAGGCTTCAAATGAATTTTGGTGCGCCCAGGTGGCTCGTTGGGCGTAAGGTGGTAATTTATCAAACATGGCACGAGGAGCAGCCAGATCAAGCCCAACCTTTGCCCGCGCATAGCTAACAACTAAGAACGGGAGATAGATAAGTATAGCTGCGGCTGCTATACAATATAGCAAAATGGCTGAAGCTGGTAGTTGTGATAGGTTCATAATTCCCGGATTTCTTAGCCAGCTTTTCAATCAAAGTAAAACAGCGTCACGACTTTCCTTTGATCTTCTGCCTCCTGACAAGTCTGAAGCAGAGTGGCGCTGTCGTGAAACGCAAAGCAGATGAGCTGTTGACAGCGAGAGACAATCTCCTGATTACATAGAGCGCTAGCTTCCGCTAAAGACATTCGGTCGTTAGAAGTATTCTCCACCAGATGCATCACCTGCTCTAATTGCTGGCGCGATTCTTGTGGCTGGCGCTCTAAACTCTGAGGCAAAATCACTGTCAGTAGATTGGGATCAGCACGCATAGCGCCTCGGATGGCAGCTGAGTTGGTACCGATCGCTCCCGACGTGATCAGCCGATTGCCAGATAAAACTAGAGCATAGCTCATCATTTCAATCAAATGCTGATGGGTGAGAGGGACGTGACGCGATCCAAGTAAAGCGATCCGCCTGGCACCAGTTTGTTGGATCGTCGCCAGTTCTTGCGCTAGGGTATCGACCTTGGTTAGCTCTTCTATTGATGACTGACTCTGATTGATCAAAGACGGAATCGGACTAGACAACCAAGCTATTTTAGCAGACAGAGTCTGTACCGCAGCAAAATGAATAGCTACGGCAACGCCACTGCTGGGCTTAACTCCAGTTGAGATAACAAGCGGTCAGCATCAAAATGCGCTTGCATCAGCTCGCGAATGCACTGCACTTTAATTGGTTCGTGTAGACGGACTTGACCAAAGGTGCGGTTAACAATTTCGACTGTTGTTAGGGTATCGAGATCGACCGACAGAATTGGAATTTCTAGCTCTTCAGCACGGCTTTTAATGAAAGGGGGAGGGGGGAGCTGTCCAGTCAGGATCAAGCAGTGGGTGGAAGTTTCCAACGCTGCCAACTGGATCTCGACACGGTCGCCCCCCGTGACTACCGCCATGTTCTGCCGCTTGCGGAAATATTTCAATGCAGCATTGACATTCATCGCACCAATTGCCAAACTTTCCACCATCAAATCCAGCCGATCTGGGCGACAGAGAACTTCTGCTTGCAGTTGATGTACTAATTCTGCAACGCTGACACTCCGTAGTAGGTTGTTTTTTGGCAGCATTCCCAAGACAGGAATACCTTGCTGCTCCAAAAACGGGCGCATATCAGTGTTAACCGCTTCTAACTGCTCAGGCGGAATATCGTTGATTAAAACCCCAATCAGGCGGTCACCCAAGCGCTGCTTGGCAGACAACAGTGCCTCTACGAAGAAAACAGATTTGTAACGAGCAACTAAAATAGCGGCTGCGTCTACAGCTTCAGCCACTTGCAGTAAGGACAAGTCAAACAGGCTACCTTCCTCCAAGTTACTAGGACCTTCCAGTAACACCAGATCTCCTACTGACATTTGGAGATATTGCCTTGTTTTTTGCCGATAATCGGTTCTATCTTCACCCCTTAGCCGCCTTTGAACTGCTGCTTCATCTAGAACCAGGAGGGTTGGCAGTAGCTGGTTCTCAGGCAGATTTAGACTCTTGGTTACAAATTGGACATCTGCCTCTACGGCGGACGCTGGCAATTCATCCGACCGGGTTCCTAGCGGTTTTCCGTAGGCAATATCCAATCCTTTTTGCTGTAGTTGATGAGTTAAACCGAGGATTGTCGCCGACTTTCCACTGTATGCCTCAGTTGACCCAATCAGCAAATATTTGGCAGATTTTGGCACTCACTAACTCCTTATTTCAAAAACTTGAGCCGAACCCGGCCTTTCCATCTATTTTAAGTCCAACCTCCTACTACGTCAGTTAAGCGCCAAGACGCCTACTCATCTATGCGTAGCAGTTTCCGATAGAACACTGTGGGGAAATCGGTGGTGCGATCGCGATTAAAATTCAAAATGACATCAATTAAGTAATCAACTAACTCAGAGGTTGCCATTATGATTTCGTAACTCAGCTCTGCGTTGCCATCGAACTGCAACCGACAACGTGTTAAGTCTACAGGCAGAGTCGAGATATTCCAGGTTGCTACGAAAGGTATATTATCACTGCCTTCAATCTTGCGCTGTCCCTCTAGCACACCTCTCTGATAGAGACTGAGGGCTATAGGTAAAATCGTGCGCTTGTTACCCTGAAAATATGGCAGATAAAAACTGACATATTTTTGCTCAGCTGGTTTTAGCTTATCAATAGACATACTTTGTTCTTCCTCAGTTTCTGTTTTTCGCCCTCCAAATCGAGTCTAGTTTAGCCTTGAAGCCAGATTTCAGCTCAAAATTGAGCTGGAAACTCTCGGTCAAGAAGTGTAAAGATGTCGGATACAATTAGAGCAGCACCAGCTTTTATTGTTGAATACGGTGACCTATGCCAGCGAATTCCTGGCCCGAAAATGATTCTTACAGCGAGCTTGATGCGATTGGCTCCTTGCTATCTGACCTGTCTGAGCCTCAAGAGGTATTGGTAGAGAAATGGCACTCAAAGTCAAACGGGTCTTGCTACGAGGGTCGTAGGCGCAAAGCAGCTGTTGTTCTTACCATTGTCTGGAGTGGCACAATCGCCCTACATTTGGTTTCCTGGGGGTCTTGGTTCGTCTTGGGTCTGACTACTATGTTCGGGATTCATGTCCTGCGCGTGGTTTTTGCTCGACCTCACAGCGAACCCAAACCATTGTCAGACGAAGACTTAGCGGATTGTCCTCACATCTCCTTACTAGTAGCAGCGAAAAATGAGGAAGCAGTTATTGGCAACCTAATTAGAGAGTTGTGTAGTTTAGACTACCCCGATGCTCGGTATGAAGTTTGGGTGATTGACGACAACAGTACTGACAAAACGCCAGTGTTGTTGGAGCAGATGCAGCGGGAATACGAACATTTGAAGGTACTGCGGCGACCTGTGGGGGCTGGTGGTGGCAAGTCTGGGGCGCTGAATCAAGTGTTGCCGCTGACACAGGGAGAGATTTTAGCAGTATTTGATGCCGATGCTCAGGTATCCCCAGATTTGCTGCGACGAGTCCTGCCGCTGTTTAAACGTGAAGAGGTGGGGGCCGTACAGGTGCGGAAAGTGATCGCCAACGCCAACACCAATTTCTGGACTCAAGGTCAACTGGCAGAAGTAACAGCTTTGGATACCTATGTCCAGCAGCAGCGAGTTGCTATCGGTGGTATTGGCGAATTGCGAGGCAATGGTCAGTTCATTCGACGAACAGCCTTAGAGCGTTGCAACGGCTGGAACGAGCAGACTATTACAGATGACCTAGACCTCACCTTTCGCTTGCACCTAGATCGCTGGGATATCGAGGTGTTAGGTAGTCCAGCAGTGGAGGAAGAAGGTGTAACGAGCGCCATTTCTTTATGGCACCAGCGTAACCGTTGGGCAGAAGGAGGATATCAGCGCTATTTGGATTACTGGCGACCGATTGTCCGCAATCGGATGGGTACGCGCAAAACCTTTGATCTGTTCATTTTTATGCTCAGTCAGTATATTCTGCCAACAGCCGGAGTACCTGACGTTATGATGGCAATTGCGCGGAACCGCCCTCCAGTTTTAATGCCAGTTACTAGTCTCTGGATGACGCTCTCTCTAATGGGGATGTTTATCGGGTTAAGGCGCGTCCGTAAATCAGAGAAACTGAGTGTTTCTACATTTTTTGTCACTCTGCTTCAGGCGCTACACGGTACTACATATATGCTCCACTGGTTGGCGGTTATAGCTAGTACTACCGCTCGGATGTCAGTGCGACCAAAGCGACTGAAATGGGTCAAAACTATACATCGGGGAGGCAAAGAGCGGTAAGGATGCTCCTTCCGCTCTATTGCCGTGAGGCAAAAAACAGTGAGGATTTTCCTCCGGCTTTATTGCCGCTACTAAAATTCGATCTCCTCTTCGTCTTCACCTTCTGCCCAACTGGTTACAGAAATAGCTGGCGATAACGGGCTGTTTGTTCCAATATTGGGGAAGGTTGACTCTATGTTAAGCTTGCGCTCTTGAGCTGGCGGGAGCGCGCCGCTGGAGCTGTTAAGAGCGGAAATTTGAGTTGCCGGAGTTGCCTCCAGCGAGCCCTTGAGTTCAATCAGCTCTCCACTAAAAGCTTTAGCAAGTTGTTGAGCAGAGTTCATCACATCTTCCTCTAAATCAGTAGTGGTTCTATGAGGAATGTGATCCGCGTCCCTGGCTAGCGATTCTGAAATTTCGATTTCTGGTGATTGTAGTGGTTGGATGGATGCGAACATTGCCGTCTGAAACTGAGAATCACATGTCTCTGCCTGACTAGCTGAAAGCGGCTGATGGCTCTTTACTTGCTTAGCTTGAGCTTGCACTCTTGAATTGAGGAGGACGTTGGGGTCGATGCGATCGACACGGGATTTATAGGGGACGGGTTCCCCGTCCCCACATCCCTCCCTAAGAGCGTCCGTGCGGTTGGGGCGAGGCTCCCTCATTCCGTCGTTTTCCTGGAGGTTGCCTTCGGAAGCAACGGAAAATGCTTCGCCTTTATTCACCGTGTCAGAGCTGCCACAGGCGTTGCCTTGAGGGGCAGATGTTGCATCGGTACCCGGAGACGGCAAAACAGGCAGTTGTGGCGATCGCCCCTGTAGTTCATTGCTGGAAGTCGTCTTAGGCTGGGTAGAAGCCCCCGCTACCAAGAGTACCCTCACTCGGCGATTGAGTGTTTTCTGAAAAGCTAATTCAATTTTTTCACGGATGTTGGCAAGTTTTTCCTGCCATTTTTGCGGTAAACTGACGCGTGCCACAGCGCCATCAAATTCTATAAGATGACCCAGTTGCCGCAGCATCTGTTTGGTTGACTCTGGCTCAAGCTGAACTAGCATCTGTTGCCAAATCTGTTCTTGCGATATCTCAGAAGTCGTATGAGTCGATGGATTGCGTTCAACGTCACCAACTGGTTCAGCCATTTGAGGAGAGTTGTGAGCCTCCTCAGCTATAGTGGGTTGTAAATTTTCCCTTGGTGGAACTGGCGGTTGTGCATCTTGCACACTTGCCGCTTGATCCGCTTCTAGCGCCTGATGAGACCAGGGGATACTATCAGGAATAAGCCTTTGCGGTTCTGTAGGGCTGCTGGAGGCATCAACAGACTGCTGCTGAACGCCTTCATCTGATTGTGAAACTGGAGGTTGGGCACTAGCCACTAAACGTTGAGTACTATTCGCCACTGGCAATAATCCTAGCAGTGTTACCTCTAACCAGAGGCGCGGCTGAGTGGTTTGTTTAACTTGAACCTCGCTGTCCTTGAGGTGCTTTTGCCCGCTCAAAATAGTGGGAATGTCCCATAAAAGTGACAGATCGCATAATGCTTTCCAAGTGGGAGGTGTAACGGCAACCAAATCGTGGCGGTTGGGAGATGTCTTGGCAATCAGCAAATCCCGGTAAAAACCAGCAAGGTTCTGGAGGATAGTTAAAGGTTCCCGCCCCCGATCCATAATTCTCCGGGCACAGTCGAGAACGGCTTCAGGATGATTCTGGGCGATCGCCTGTAATAACTCCACTAAGTTTGGTTCAGAACAGGAACCGACTAAATCCCAAACCCGCTCTACTGTCACTTGACCAGATAATAGACTCAACTGATCGAGGAGACTTTCAGCATCCCGCAATCCTCCTTGAGATACCTGGGCTACCAGTCGTACTGCTTCAGAGGTGGTGTTGATATTTTCTAGGTCAGCGATCACGCTCAAATGCGTCACCATTGCCTCTAAGGGAATTCGGCGAAAGTCGAACCGTTGGCAGCGGGAAATAATTGTTGGTAAAACTCGTTGGGGATCGGTTGTTGCTAATACAAACACCACGCGATCAGGTGGTTCCTCCAACGTTTTCAGTAGAGAATTGAACGCCGCCGTACTGAGCATGTGGCACTCGTCTATCACATAAACCTTGTAACGGCACTGCACTGGCGCAAATTGAGCCCGTTCGATAATTTCCCGAATATTGTCTACACCTGTGTTACTGGCAGCATCAATCTCAATCACGTCTAGGGCGGAACCCCTGGCAATTCCCTGACAAGCTTCACACGCCCCACAGGGTTGCTCTGTAGGTTTGTTATTAGACAGGCAATTTAGAGACTTGGCAAGAATTCGGGCACTAGAGGTTTTGCCAGTGCCTCTAGGACCAGTAAACAAGTAAGCAGGGGCAATTTTCTCAGTCCGAATCGCATTGGTGAGGGTAGTAGCGATCACCGATTGCCCTACCAATTCAGCAAGATTTTTCGGTCGGTACTTGTGATGAAGCGGTTCGTAGCTCACGGCGGCAGTAGATAATAATTATAGAGTTTCTCTGGCTCGTCTTCCCAAACTAAGAGATTTTTACACCAATTGTATAACTCAGCCGTGAGCAACCAGCTCAAACTGTCTATATTGTAGATAAATATATACCAAGATGACGATATCAACTTTATACGAGCAAGACTACTATCTCTGGCTGCAAAAAACCGCTGGTTTTCTGAGAGAGGGGCAATTTCAACAGCTAGAACTCTCGAGTTTAATTGAAGAAATTGAGAGCATGAGTAGAAGTGAGAAAAGAGCAGTTTACAGTAACCTGAAAATCTTGCTCATGCATCTACTTAAGTATAAATATCAACCCAAAACCGCTCTAATAGTTGGAGAGCTACTATAGATCCTTACCATTCTTTTCCAATCGACCCACCGATCTACAATAACGCTAGAAGCGATAGGCTAGAAATTGAGTTGACTAAGGAATTATGACACCTGAAGAAATTGGCAGTGCCCTGACAGCATCATTTGACTCAGCAGCCATACAAACGCTTGCACCTGGCTCGTGGCAGGTAGAAACTCAGGATTTCCGCTTGCTGGTGCTTTTGTCAGACGATCAGTCTTGGCTGCGGGTTCTGTTACCAATTGTATCAGCCGAGGCAGCTCAACCAGTATATGAGCAGTTGCTAGCAGCCAATTTCGATGACACTCAGGAGGTGCGCTACGCTCTGCATCAAGGGGTAGTATGGGGAGTATTCCAGCACAGTCGTGAGGGTTTGGGGCAGAGCGATTTTTCAGCAGTGATCGCCCGGCTGATCTTCTTGCATCGTCAGGGTTTATCTGGTTTATTCAACCAGCTAATTGAAAGTCGTATCCATCAAGTTATTTATGCAGCAAAACAGCAAGGACAATCGCTCGAAGCAACACTGCAAACTTTAGACCGTTTGTACGAGGAGGGAGTTATGGGTGAAATGGAAAGTGGGGCAGAATCACGCGAACAGGTATTAGCAGCATGGCGGTATCAACTGCAACGTCTTTGGTCAGAAG
>JAFAVL010000332.1 GCA_019242465.1 Chroococcidiopsidaceae cyanobacterium CP_BM_RX_35
TGGATCCATGATGATTTTCCTTTCTTTGAGTACAGAACTAACAAACGTCCATTGACTAGCATACACGTGTTTTTCACGTTGCTTTAAGGATAAGGTCCCTCATGCTCTTCCTCACCACCCTCCATCGCCTCGTGAATGTATGCCGCTGCTAGGGTGGCAAAAACTAGGGCTTGAATGGCACTAGTAAACAAACCCAACGCCATGATCGGGATTGGCACAAACAGAGGAATCAGTAGAACCAGCACCGCCACCACCAGTTCATCCGCTAAAATGTTGCCAAATAGACGGAAGCTCAGGGAAAGAGGCTTGGTGAAATCTTCTAGAATTGCGATGGGTAATAGTATTGGTGTTGGGTGGATATACTTGGTAAAGTACCCTAAACCTCGCTTGCTAAAACCCGCGTAGAAGTACGCTAGAGAAGTCAGCAACGCCAGTGCTACAGTCGTATTAATATCATTAGTCGGAGCAGCTAGTTCACCTTCTGGGAGCTTGATTAGTCTCCAGGGAACTAGAGCCCCCGACCAATTCGATACGAAGATAAACAAAAACAAGGTACCAATAAACGGCACCCAGGGACGGTACTCTTTCTCACCAATCTGGTTTTTGGCCAGATCCCGAAGAAATTCTAGGGTGTATTCCATAAAATTTTGGATACCACCTGGAATTCTCTGAATGTTTCGAGTAGCAGCTATTGAGGCTACTACTATAGCTGCCATCACGAACCAGGAGGTCAGAAAAACCTGCCCATGCAGTTTCAGATTTCCCACTTGCCAGTATAAATGGTGACCTACTTCCAATTTAGCAAGGGGAAAAGAATTAAAGGCGTTTAAGACACTAAGCATTTCCATTCCGGCAGTTTCCCCAGATGTTGAGGATTGGATGAGTTTCTTCCCTTACCTGACCTAGAGTTCGGAATCAGAGAGGAAAGCAGATTGCACCGTGTAGACGATGAGCGTGGCTTTGTAAGTCAGAAATCCCAAGAATATGGGCAAGATTTGTAGGTGATGCCATTGAGCTGCCACTATAATCAACCCAATAAACAGAGCAAAACGAGTCTTGCTCAGATGGGTTTTTTGGCTGCCCAGTTGCTCAACATCTTTTGCCAACATCCTCAAGTAAACCATACCTGTGCACGCTCCAAGCAGATAATTCAGGGCGATACTGAGGGAATAAAAAATCCAGACACAGATAAAAATTATCCCTGTCAGTGCAAGTGTCCATAGCAACAACCCTTGGTAGAGTTGATAGAACTCCTGCATCGAACCACCTGGTTTTGCATCCTCAGAACCAGGTTGATAATTTCCCCTTGTTACCGATGTGGGTTCAAATGATTCTTTTGACAAGTTCACAAAACTCGCAAACCAGCCCAGCTAATTAACCAAAACAATGTTGACTCCTCATAAGCCAGCTAGAATCATAGCACGTTGCGGTAGCAATCCTTAAAAAAGATTAACCGGGCGTCAAACAAGAGGCAGGGGAGCCAGTGTCCCCCCGCGAGACAACTGGCGTCGAGCAGGTAGAGTAAACCCTTTCCATAAATAGTGTCAGCCTGGCGTCAACAAAACCAACTGTTGCTTCAGGAGCGACCGCACCCCCTCGAGTCCAAGCTGTACGCCAATCAAAATCTCTTCCACTGTTCGCCGCCCAGTTAAATTCGCATTACAGAATTGCAGGAATTCAAACTCTGCTTCTGATAGGTTGACAATTTGGTAGTCATAGTTAAACAAACACCGACTAGGCCATCCCTCTGTACAGGGATTCCGCTCTGGAATTGCCGCGAGGAGAGCTTCATCCGATGACCAATCAGCTTTAGGTAGGGGAGAGCGTCCTAAGAAAAACTCGTAGTGGGTGACTTCTGGATCTAAAAGTTCGATCAAGCGATAGATAGCACGATTGCTCAATCCTGTAGCCCGCTCCATTAATGCTGATGACTTGCCGAGCAACCGCTCCAGTTGCCAGTAGTTGGGATTTGAGAAGCCAAGGAAATCTAAGCCACTGGCGTCAATCAGCTCAAACAGGGTCTCAATGTTGTAGTCAATCTCATGGGGATGAACGTACATATCAGCAAAGCATTCATCCCTTTGATTTTCCAAAGACCAGCGTTCCCGCTCTCGCCTCACCAGTCGGTTATTTTCGGGTAAGGTGGCAAACAACTGCCGTCCCAATTGGACACCATCTCGGTAGTCGCCGCGATTGCCACCTTGTAGGAGTGCTATTGCCTGTTGCATCAATTGAATTTCCCAGCGCCCTAGTTCTCCGTAGACAAAGATGTGCATTAAGCCCCCAGGCGCTAACTTGGCGGCGAGAGATTTTATTCCCCGGATGGGATCGGGCAAGTGATGTAGCACGCCAACACAGTTAATCAGATCGAACTCACCTGAAAGCTGGGAACAATCGTACAAGCTGAGGTGGCGAAACTCAACGCGATTGCGATTCCCTGATCGGCGACAGCGCTCTTGTGCGACAGCCAAAGCTGTCGCACTCAAGTCAATCCCTACGACATAAGCGGCGGGATTGAGATGAACCAAGTACTCCGTTCCTACCCCGGTACCACATCCAGCATCTAGAATTCGGATGTCTTGCTTGTGAGGGGCTTGACCCGTACAAAAGTTATAGGCTGCTAACCAGTTCCAGCGCCAGTTGTATCCAGGAGGTGGACTATCCAGCAAGGGTTCTGGGGGAAACGGGTAGGTGTCGTAGAGCTGCTGCACAGCAGCACTAATATTCTGAGGCAACTTCATTTTCTACACACTTCTTAATAAATAGACGGAGAGAACGCAAAACGTTCTAATCTAGAGGCTAGATGGGTTAGTAGGCACTCAAAGAGCGGGTCCTTATTCAAAGCAGGTGGATTGCACCACCAATGCATCCAGCCTAAATTAACCCAAAGCGATCCCAATGGCAGTTCCCACTTGCTGGGGACATTAAATGAAAAAATGATTATGACGGGAGCTTTTGAAATCTAATGAGTGTTAAGGCAAGTGGTGGAAGCTCAGTTGCACGTCCGCAACTATATCAAACTCTAGCAGTCGCAACAATTTCCCAGGCAGAACAGCAAGACCGCTTTCTAGAGCGGGGCGAACTGAACGAACTGGCTAGTTATTTTGCCTCTGGTGCTAAGCGTCTTTCGATTGCCCAAACTTTGAGCCAGAACTCAGAGTTAATTGTGTCTCGCGCTGCTAACCGGATTTTTGTCGGTGGTTCGCCGATGGCTTACCTGGAAAAACCTCCGGAAGTTGAGCTGGTTATGGCAGGTGCCAAAGACGATGATAGGGAAGCAATGAGGCTAGGAAACGTCACCTATGTAGAAAGTCGCGGTGGCTTTCTAGAAGGGTTGCGCTCCTTGTTTAACTCTGCCCCTAGTGGTCCAACCCCCCCCGGTTTTAGACCGATCAACGTTGCCCGCTACGGCCCAAGCAACATGCAGAAGTCGTTGCGGGACCTCAGTTGGATGTTGCGTTACGCTACCTACGCGATTGTCGCTGGCGATCCCAACATCATTGCTGTTAACGTGCGGGGACTACGGGAGATTATTGAAAATGCTTGCTCCGGTGAAGCCACGATTGTAGCGTTGCAAGAAATGAAAATGGCGGCGCTCTCGTATTTCCGGAAGGATGCCGATGCAGCAAACATCGTCATCCAGTACATGGATGTTCTGATTACAGAATTCAGAGCCCCAACACCTTCAAACAAACTGCGGCAGCGTCCCTCCATTGACCAACAAGGGTTGGAACTACCACAAATTTACTTCAATGCGGCAGAGCGGCGACCTAAGTATGCTATGAAGCCTGGGCTGTCGGCAGGAGAGAAGCAAGAAGTTGTCAAAGCTGCCTATCGGCAAATCTTTGAGCGTGACATTACCCGTGCTTACAGTCAGTCGATTTCCTACCTAGAATCCCAAGTGAAAAACGGCGACATTTCCATGAAGGAGTTTGTCCGGCGCGTAGGGAAGTCTCCCCTCTATCGCAAACAATTTTACGAGCCGTTTATTAACAGTCGAGTCATTGAACTGGCTTTCCGTCACTTTTTGGGTCGGGGTCCGTCTTCGCGTGAGGAAGTCCAAAAATACTTCTCAATTGTTTCTTCTGGTGGTCTACCAGGATTAGTGGATGCGCTGGTTGATTCTCAAGAATTCTCAGATTATTTCGGCGAAGAAACGGTTCCATATTTGCGGGGTTTGGGGCAGGAAGCCCAAGAGTGCCGCAACTGGGGACCACAGCAAGACCTATTGAACTACAGCGCACCTTTCCGCAAAGTTCCGCAATTTATTACGCTGTTTGCCAACTACGAGAGACCACTACCTGACCAGCACCCCTACGGCTCTGGTAACGATCCTCTGGAGATTCAATTTGGGGCAATTTTCCCGAAAGAAACTCGCAATCCCAGTACCCGACCAGCTCCCTTTGGTAAGGACACTAAGCGGATTCTGATTCATCAAGGACCAGCAATTAATAACCAAAACAGCAGACCCCAAGCCCGAGGTGAGTTTCCCGGTTCCCTCGGTCCAAAGGTGTTCCGTCTGGATCAAAGCCCTAGTTACAGCGGTAATAGAAGGCAGTCGGTGCAGGGAACCAGCGTTAAGTACTCGGAAAGCTCAACTCAATCGGTGATTCGAGCTGCCTATCTCCAAGTATTTGGACGAGATGTCTATGAAGGTCAGCGGCTGAAGGTAGCGGAAATTAAGCTAGAAAATGGCGAAATCCCAGTTAGAGAATTTATTCGGAACTTAGCTAAGTCGGATCTGTTCCGCAAGCTGTACTGGACATCTCTGTACGTCACCAAGTCGGTTGAATATATCCACCGACGGTTATTAGGACGTCCTACTTATGGGCGGCAGGAAACCAATCGGTACTTTGATATCTGTGCCAAGAAGGGCTTCTATGGACTCGTTGACGCCATTATTGATAGTCAAGAGTATAGTGAAACTTTTGGGGAAGATACAGTTCCGTATGAGCGGTATCTTACTCCCCAAGGTGTAGCCCTGAGGTCGCTGCGGATTGGCAGCATTGCTGAGGATATTGCCAACGTTGAGTCGCAAGAAACGCCGCGCTATGTTGAGCTGGGTACGGTGGCAGAAGTGCGGACGGCACCAGATATTCAGTTCCGCATTAACCAAGGAGTTAACAAGCAGCGAGAACAGACTAAAGTCTTTAAGCTGGTGGCAGGGACTGGTGACAAATTAGCGGTGCAAACCGTCATCCGGGCAGCCTATCGGCAGATTTTCGAGCGCGATATTGAACCCTATGTTGCCCAAAACGAATTCACAGCTTTGGAGAGCAAGCTGGGGAATGGTGAAATTACCGTCAAGGAGTTTATTGAGGGTCTAGGCGGCTCGAATCTCTATATCAAAGAGTTTTACACGCCCTACCCCAATACCAAGGTGATTGAACTTGGGACCAAGCACTTCCTCGGACGGGCACCTAAGAATCAGGCGGAGATTCGCCAGTACAACCAGATTTTAGCGGCTGAAGGCATCCGCGCCTTCGTCAGTGCTATGGTCAATAGTTCAGAGTACATCCAGGTGTTTGATGAAGATACGGTGCCTTACCGTCGCTTCCCCACTCTACCTGCAGCTAACTTCCCCAATACGGAGAAGCTATATAACCAACTCACTAAGCAGAATGATGACTTGGTGGTACCTAGCTTCGAGCCAGTACAGGCACGGATGGCAACTGAGAATATGCCGATGACAGCCATGGCGATCGCTAACCTGGCTTTCAAAGCACGTCAAGTTGACCAAACCAAGCCGCTATTCATCGAGTTGGGACGCTCCTACAACGATGGTCGCGGACAGTCGGTCGAAGTTGGTGTCGGGACAACACGCCGCAAACCTGCCCGGATTTATCGTCTCACCCAAGGAACCAACTCACCGGAAACCAAGCAGGTGATCAATGCCCTTTACTGTCAAGTAATGGATATCTTTAGTGGTCAGGTGCCAAATGAGTTCCGGCGTCCTGACTTGGATAGCAAACTGAACAATGGCGAAATCTCGGTTCGAGAGTTCGTTCGCACTCTGGCGAGTTCAGATATCTATCGGCGGCGGTTCTACACGCCCTATCCCAATACCAAGGTGATTGAGTTCCTGTTCCGGCACCTCCTGGGTCGTGCGCCAGCAACTCAGGCAGAGATTCGGCAGTACAACAAGCTACTAGCCGATAGCGGTCTCAAAGCGGCTGTGGATGGTATAGTCAACAGCCCAGAGTATGCTCAATACTTCGGAGAGGATGTCGTGCCTTACCCGCGCTTCCCCTCGCTACCAGCAGGTAACTACCTGGGAAGTGTGAAAGCTGCGGCAGACTTGGTGAAGCAAGCTTGGTCAGACCTATCTCCGTCCTCGATTAAGCAGTATAGGTAGCAACTGAAGTGCGCTCCCCGCCGCTGCGCTTTGAAAGTTGGCGGTGGTTCGGCGTGC
>JAFAVL010000050.1 GCA_019242465.1 Chroococcidiopsidaceae cyanobacterium CP_BM_RX_35
GGAGAGGATGTCAACGTATTTATCCTAGAGCGAACGGTAGAATCCCTGACTGAGGCTGCTGTAATTGAGCATCCAGAGTTTTTGAAACAGGAGCAACTTGAGGCAGAAATGACCAAATTGTTATTATCGTATTTGAGGGGAAAAGCCTAGAAACACTTGCAATACCAAACCATTACTCAAATCTCAGCACAGGCTAGTTAACACGTTTTCAGAAAGATGACGTTGAGAGGATGTCAGAAAAGTATAGAATTTGACTTCAGTGGATTGAGAGACAACAGGAGTTATGAAGCGGAAACTGTTTCCGAGCGATCTGACGGACAAACAATGGGCAATTCTGGCACCACTCATCTCTGTAGCAAAAACTGGAGGTCGTCAAAAGACTGAAATATCAAACTGGTATAGCTTTCAGCCTCGCTGTCACCCCGGCAGATCAAATATACTTTCTCAACAATAAACTCAACTTCTCCTTTGTAGCCGCTGGAGCTTTATCTAACTGGGTAAGAATTGCGTATTGCAAAGCTGAATGAGCATCGGAGGGTGGTGAATTTTTGCTGAGGCAGCGCACCGTCTCCTGTATCACTTTTTGAGCATTGACCGCATTACGTTGCAGATTGGCAATCACCATCTCAACCGTCACGCTGTCATGCTCTGGATGCCAGCAATCATAATCTGTCACCAACGCTAAGGTTGCGTAAGCAATTTCTGCTTCCCTGGCTAACTTTGCCTCTGGCAAATTCGTCATACCAATCACTGTTGCTCCCCAACTGCGGTAGAGCTGCGATTCCGCCTTAGTCGAAAATGCTGGTCCTTCCATACAGACATAGGTACCACCGCGATGTAGAGTGACATCGGGTAGGTTAAGGCTAGCGATCGCCTCTGCCAACACTCCAGCCAACTGCTTACAAACCGGATCTCCAAAAGCAATGTGAGCAACAATCCCTTCCCCAAAAAAAGTCGAAACCCGATTCTTTGTCCGGTCAATAAACTGATCCGGTACTACCATATCTAAAGGTTTAGCTGCTTCCTTCAGAGAGCCAACAGCCGAAGCCGAGATAAGATACTCAACTCCCAGTTGTTTCATCGCATAAATATTGGCTCTAAACGGCAATTCAGAAGGTAAAAAAGTGTGATTGCGACCGTGACGGGCAAGAAAGGCAACCTGCGTCCCCTCTAGCGTTCCCAGAATCAAGGCATCAGAAGGTGAACCAAAGGGCGTATTAACCTGCACCTCTTCCACATCCTTGAGGGCATCCATTTTGTATAACCCACTACCACCAATAATGCCGATTTGAGCATGAGCCATTATCTTTAGTCCCTTTTTCTTAGGTGCAATGCCAAGTCATTTTACCGGATTCGCGTCGTGTTGCACGGTAATGCAGCGTGATACCATGCAACCTATAGCTCATTGCAGATGAGATGAGGATGAAGATTTTCTATGTGGTTGACTTGGAGGATAAGGTTCAAGTAGAAAAATGTGGTGAAATTGTGTAGCGAGCAAAAGCAATTGTCAATTAATGGAAAAATTAAAACCAGAACTCGGCAACAGCCTATTGAATATATTTTTAATCTTTGCAGTTATTGTATCTATTTTAGGTTTTGTCGTAGACATTGAAAATACTCTCAATTATGGTGGGGTTGACTTAAGAAATAGAGTTGTTGCAGCTAGACTTTTACTTGATGGAATAGACCCTTATTATTTTAAGTGGCATCATGGAATGTCAGATTTATGGTTAGATCCTCTAGTCAATCCTAATTGGCCTGTCTCTAGAGTTACTGTTCCACCTACTGTATTAATGTTACACGCTACAATAGCAAAACTACCCTATTTTATACAAAGAATAATATGGCTTATATTGCAATGGGGATTGTTTTTTTTAACTTTATCTATTTTGGCTAGAAGTACCAATTCAATCATTAAAAGTAAGTTGATTTTAATTATTGGTTTGCTTTTTTTCTCCGGTAGCTATTTTTGGCGATTACATGTTGAACGAGGTCAAATATATATAGTTTACGTATTTTTATTATCATATGCCTACTGGTTAGCGCATAAATCTAAACACAATTATATACTAAGTGGTTTTTGGATTGGCTTGACAGCTAGTCTTAGACCACCCGTAGTTCTTATGCTTCTTCCCATTTTACTGTATAAACAATGGAAGTTACTAATTGGAACCATTATCGGTCTTTTATCTGGTTTGATTCTCTCATTCACTTTTGTTGGTGTGCCAATTTGGGGAAAGTATTTTTCTGCAATAAAAGTAGATGAGCAGGTTCATTCAGGTTTAATTAATATAGAAGATACAGGAAAGTATGGCGTTGGTTTTCCTAAACAAATAGAAGGGATGAAAACGATGTCAAAGGCACTAAAACTACCAGTTCCTGATACATCATTTCAGAATATTTTTCAACAATTTGATATAAATTTGTCTTCTGGTATGCTCCTGGCAGCCTTAGGTGTAATTTTACTATTTACCTGTTTCTTTATTTATAAGAATCTTAATCACACTAGGTCTAACAATATAATATTTTTATCAGGCATATTGATGGTTATAATTAGTGAATATTTTTTGCCTGCTTCAAGACAAACTTATAGTGATATTCAATGGATTATAACTTTGTCGTTAATAATAATTATATCCAATGTACATGTTTTTTTGTCCAGTAAATTAAACATTATATTATTAATTAGTTTATTCTCTAGTCTAGGTTTTACATGGATGCCTTGGTCCACATTTGTATGCGATATGACAATGCTACTATACACAGTAACTACGTTTGTACTTATTATCTTAAAGCATAAAAAAATATCAACTCTGAATTACCTCCGCAAAACGAGCTAAAATACTTGTATTAACTTTATCGGTTTTAGGCAGTCCGCCTTCATTATGGCAATATCTTGAACTTAGGGAAATTGACAACAGCAATAGCAAGTGCCACTACCAGATCATTAGTGGCTGTGGGTTTGAATCCTGCAGTGGCTTCTATACATAATCAGAGTTGGTTACTCTAACTTCAACTGCCCCACTAGATTAATGAGATAAGTCAACATGCCGTTACTTAGTAAATATGCTCAAAACCAAAAAATCAAATATTTTTTTAAAGAAATACCTAAACGAGCTTCAATACTTGAAATCGGAAGTAAGACTGGATGGGTACATAATTATTTAAAAAAAAATGGATGGCATTATTATGTAGGATTGGATATCATTCCACCTGCTGATATTGTTGGCGATATCCGAGACTGGAAAAGCTTGGGATTGAAAGAGCAATCGTTTGATGCCATAATCGCTTTTGAAGTTGTTGAACATGTCGATTGTTTTAAAGAGTGTTTTGAACTTTTAAAACCAGGTGGAAGGTTAATTCTTACATCACCTGTTCCGCACATGGACTGGATTATGAGATTACTTGAACTAATTGGGCTTAACCAAAAACGAACAAGTCCCCATAATCACTTGGTTTACTTTCAAGATGTTCCCTACTTCAAGACTAAAGATATTAGAATAGTTGGCTTTCTATCCCAGTGGGGTATATTTACTAAGTAGTTCGCTTCATTGCTATCGATTAGATTAATCCTCAGCTTGCAACAGCCAAAAACCGCTATAGGTCATTCCCGAATCATCCGGCTGTACCAGCAAAAAGTGCAGTCCTAGACTCATCTGTTTGCGCTGTTGATACACCGCGGCTGCCGCCGCCACCTCCTGATCCTCAAAAGTGGCAACAATCCATCGCTCCACCAGCCCTGCTTCTAACACCAACCCTCCAGGACTACCGCCAGCATAATTCAGCGCCACAGGATGAGATTCCTGTAGCCAACGAGCCAATCGCATCGACTGCCGTCCACCATCAATCACCACACCAGGAACTAACACCGTTGACGCCAAACCCAAACGAATTGGCAGCAGAAATTCCGGCATTTCCAGAATTGGAATTGGTCTTTCTGCGAACGCCTCCACCAAATCTCCAGCTTTCAGAGTCGCAAAGCGCCACTGCTCACCCCACAACTTCTCTGGTAACGGAGTAGGCGGTGGACGATCTAAAGCAATGGGATCGTAAGATTCTCCAGTAAAGCAGCCCTCCAAGCTAGAGTCATCTCGTACTCGCTCTTGTAACCACTGCTTCAAAGCCCCTGTCCTCCGAGTTGGTTCCACCGCAATCCCAAGCTGTTGTCCAGCTGCGGCAATCAAACTCATAGACTGAGGACGAAACACTTGAATTAGCTTCGGTAATTGTTGCCCAGCAGCCAACCGCAACTGTTCCACCAACCAACCAGAACTTGCTCTCGACTGAGGGCAACGAGCCTCATATTCAAACGAGCGAGCCGAGTCACAAACCAACAACTCCCACAAACTCTGCCCATCCACATCTCGCAAAGGACACCGATAAAAATCAGCCTGCCAAACCCAACCCATCTCCCTCTCTACTCTCGTCTTCTCTTGGCGCTCTTGGCGCCTAACGGCTTCGCCTTCGCTTCGCTAAGGCGGTTCGTTCTTCTAAAACCCATAATAGACCCGCCCATGCCTAACACCCATCTTCCGCAGATAGCGATTCCAGCGTTCTGCCTGTTCCCGCTCCAGAAACGGTCCCACTCTAACATGCGGACCCAAAGGCTGCTCCCTCTGGCTCACTATCACCGTACTATCAAAAGCATCGGCCTGCAATCGCTTCACCCTCTCATGCAGTAAAGGCAGATCCCTGTGACTAGAGGGAATCACCACAAAATAGAATTTAGAACTTTCTTGTCCTAACTCCGTAGCCTGCTTAGAAGAAAGACTAACAATCACAGAACCGATTCCCCTAGACTTTAATTCGCTAACTCGCTTCTTAGCATCAGCCTCACGATTAAAAACCCCTACCTGAATCACATACCTTCCCTGATACTGACGCACAAAGGCATCGGGTTCTAGTTGCCGCACTTTTTGCAAGCGAAGGGAATTAGCACGATCTACATAAACCAAATAGCGCCGATTGGAGTTAGATGGGTGGGTTGGCGGTGCGCGAAAGTCTAAATCCCGCGACCTAAATGACTGCAAGTACGAGCTATCATACCTAAAGTTACCTAATTTAGGATATGAGGGCAAAGCATCAACCGCTATTTTAGCCATCACAGCATCACATAACCCCAACCCTCCTCCCAGTAACAAAGTCATAAATATAACTAATTGTCGATTCATCTTTGCTTTAGGTTTTCAGGCTCGCATGGCAGGATTGACGAAAAAATCAATCATACGCTAGATCTCACCATGTAACCACCGTAACAATTAGCTCATTCTGTTCTCAGGCAAAACAATTTAGCAATGTTA